>JAFAJU010000540.1 GCA_019236035.1 Verrucomicrobiota bacterium
TACCTCCAGCTGAAACGCGCGCCCGAACAATCCTTGCAGCCGACGCCGTAACAGCACCAGTGCGTGGACCCGCGCGCGTTCTCCGAAGAAACGTTGTTCGACTTCCCCGGAGGGCACGCCTTGCCCGTGATCGCTAAATCCAAAGAAGCCCCATGGAAAGAGGCCGCAGGAGCAAGACGCAAACGTGGTTCGAGGATTTAGGTTAAATGGAGGGGACACACGCCGAGCGTGAGGCGCGGGCCGTTTAAGCCATAGACGGCACTCTTGGGCGGAGGCCGCCCCGTATTTCGATCTACTTGGCTGAAACGGGGGACTAGACCTCGCTTCAGTCGCTCAAGGCGCTTTTTTGCTGCGGCTTGGGGCGGTTCTAGGTTAATTACGTCTAAGTTTGTGCCCCATGACTGTCCAAACGCACCAGCAACTTGCCTCCTTTACCTGGAATATCTGCAACCTCCTCCGAGGATCGTACCAGCGAAACGAGTACCGCAAGGTGATATTGCCTCTCGCGGTATTGAGGCCATTCGATTGTGTCCTTGCACCAACGAAAGCCACGGTTCTGGAGAAGTACGAGAAGATTAAAAAGAATTCAGACAAGGTCGTCCAAGGCCAGCTCTGCCAGATCACAGAAAGAGATCTTAGCAATATTTCGAAGCTGGATTTTTTAAGGCTTCAAAAGGTCATCAGCGCGCTCGGCGGCTCGCAGCACACAGGTTGACCCTAAGCACTGTGAAAGCCTTTCTCGAGGAGCTCAGAACCCAGCATATTTACCGCATCGCAGCCGGGTACATGGTGTCTTCCTGGCTGATCCTGCAGATCGCGTCCCTTCTCTGCTCGGCTCTGGGCCTTCCCAACTGGACCCTTAAGGCGATCCTGGCATTGCTTCTCATCGGATTTGGTGCGGCCCTGATAATTGGTTGGAGAATCGATTTGCGAGCTGCTCGTCTTGCGGCAGACGGCTCACGCCTGCGTTCCACAAAGGTCCACTTCTTTCTCTGGCCTGCTGCGGCGATGCTCATCGTGGGCGGAGCGACTTTGGTAGTTTCCGCCTTTCTGGACGCAAACCAGGCATCAAAACCGCTCAGTCCGGAGGTTCAATCTTCGGCGTCGGCAGCGAAATCCGGCACGCCCATCCCGGTGCGACAGGCAAGTTGGGCAAACTTTAACCAAGCAGAGCGTCAGTTCCAGTTGGGAGAGTGGAAGGAAGCCATCGCTCTTCTTGCGCGTGCGATCAAGTTCGACCCGGCAAATCAAATTGCTTCAGAACGATTCTTCCAGGAACTAATCATCCATCGTGAAAAGGCGCTGCCCCCGCTGATTGCGTCGTTTGACCACCAAGATGCGCTCTACGGTTTGGCCTTTAGCCCGGATGGTGCTCGAATCCTGACGGCAAGCTGGGACAAAACTGCCAAGCTCTGGGATGCGATCTCCGGCAAGCTCATCGCCACCTTTGCCCATCAGGGTCCGATTAACACCGCAGCATTCAGTCCGGACGGTGCTCGGATCTTGACAGCGAGCGCGGACAAAACTGCCAAGCTCTGGAATGCGGTTTCAGGCAAGCTAATCGTCTCTTTTCCCCATGAGGGCTCTGTGAACGCCGCGTCGTTTAGTCCGGACGGCACCCAGATCTTAACAGCGAGCGCGGACAAAACCGCAAAGCTTTGGGATGCGGTCTCAGGCAAAGTTATCGCCTCGTTTGGCCATCAGGATGTGGTCAACGACGCAGCGTTTAGTCCGGATGGCGGTCGGATCTTGACCGCGAGTGCGGATAAATCCGCCAAGCTCTGGAGCATGGTTTCTGGCAAGGCGATTGCCTCCTTCTACCATCAGGCTAGTGTGTACCACGGGTCGTTTAGTCCAGATGGTACTTGGGTTCTGACCGCGAGTTTGGATAGAACCGCAAAGCTCTGGGATGCGGGCTCCGGTAAACTTATTACCTCCCTTGAGCATCAGAATGCTGTCCGGCGGGCGGTATTTAGTCCAGACGGTGCTCGGATTTTGACCGCGAGCGTGGACAATACCGCCAAGCTTTGGGATGCGGCCTCTGGCAAGCTCGTCGCCTCCTTTGCCCATCAGGATCAGGTAGTAGACGCGGCGTTTAGTCCGGACGGTGCTCGGATCCTGACGGCAAGCTGGGACAAAACTGCCAAGCTCTGGGACGCGGTCTCCGGCAAACTTATTGTCTCGTTTCCAGACCCGGATGAGCTAAACGCCGCAGTATTTAGTCCGGACGGCGCTCGGATCCTGACGGCAAGCTGGGACAAATCCGCGAAGCTCTGGGAGGCGCGCTCAGGCGAGGCCGTCACTTCTTTTGCGCATCAAGATGGACTCTATCATGCGGTGTTCAGTCCAGACGGCGCTCGGATTTTGACCGCGAGCGCGGACAAAACCGCTAAGCTTTGGGACGCGGTTTCGGGCAAGTCAATCGCCTCCTTTGATCATCTGGACGGGGTCATGGACGCGGAGTTTGGTCCCGGCGGTGCTCGGATCCTGACCGCGAGCGCGGACAAAACCGCTAAGCTTTGGGATGCGGTTTCGGGCAAGTTAATCGCCTCTTTTGCTCACCAGGATGCGGTTAGCGTCGCGGCGTTTAGTCCTGACGGCGCTCGGATCCTGACAGCAAGTAAAGACAGAACGGCCAAGCTTTGGGATGCCGGCTCGGGTAAACTCGTCGCCTCCTTTGAACATCAGGATGAGGTCAACGACGCGACGTTTAGTCCGGACGGTGCTCGGATTCTGACCGCGAGCGCGGACAAAACCGCTAAGCTCTGGGATGCGGCCTCTGGCAATCTCATCGCAATCTTCGACCACCAGGACGCGGTCTATCACGCGGCGTTTAGTCCAGACGGTGCTCGGATTTTGACCGCGAGCGCGGACCGCAGCGCAAAGCTTTGGGACTCGGTTTCGGGCAAGCTCGTCGCCTCCTTTGAACATCAGGATGAGGTCAACGATGCGGCGTTTAGTCCGGATGGCGCTCGGATCCTAACAGCGTGCCTGGACAAGACCGCGAAGCTCTGGGATGTGTCTTCGGCCAAGCTAATAGTCTCTTTTGCTCATCAGGCCAGTGTTTACCAAGGCGTCTTTAGCCCGGACGGCGCTCGGATACTTACGGCTAGCGCAGACAACACCTCCAAGCTCTGGGATGCGGCCTCCGGCAAGCTCATCGCCTCCTTTGAACATCAGGGCACCGTTCGATGGTTGGCCTTTAGTCCGGACGGAGCTCGCGTCCTGACCGCGAGCGCGGACAAAACCGCCAAACTTTGGGATGCGGCGACTCCGGTGATCCTAGCCCGTAGTGTGAAAGAATCGGGTGGAGAAACAGCCGGGACAGACTCGCCCGGAGCGAAAACCGGTTACGCGGCGCCACAAGTCGAATCGCTCTCAATTGTTGCGAGCGGATTAAAATTTGCAGACGACGGCTCGCTCGTAACGGTCGATGAGCAACTCAGATCGCAGATAACGACTCAATTAAAGAGCTTAGCGAGAGATAATGCTCCGAATGCACGTTTTATAAGGTGGTTTTGCAGTTCCGGTGATGATCGAACGATCTTTCCCGCGAGCGAGGTCAAAGTGCTCGAATGGGTGGAGAACGCACTCCTAACGAATCCAAATGTGAACGAAGAATGGGTACGAAACGCTTTGGTATTGCTCCCGGATCATCCCTTGCTTCATATCGCGCTCGCCGGGTTTGAAACTGACTCCAAACGAGCCGATTTTCTTCGCTCATTTGGTTTAGCGAGGCTTCCGAAAAAAAGCGCTGTCTGCACGCGCGCCGGTGAGATGTTGCTAGCACAACAGTGTCCCGAACTTGCGCTTGCTGCGGTCGACAACGCGCTCCTCGCCGATCCAAAGGACCTGTCCGCTCAGCATCTTCGTGTCAAAGTCCTGGCTGCCATGCCGCGATGATCCGGCTCAAACAAAACAGTTTATGCGGCGATGCTTTACGTGTAAAATTGAACAAGGTTGCGGAGAACGTTTGCACGTTCGGCTTTGCTGATCCCACGCTCCGGCACCGAAAAAGAGACTGTGAGAAATGAATAGACTGCTATGCTTTATAACTACGGCTTGCATTGCAGCCGTGGTCATCCTCGCTGGAAATAGTAGCGTTGGCGCCTCCGACACGCAAGCGTTGGACCCGGCCAAAAGAGCGTCAGAAAAACGCCCAGATATTGCAACTGAAGATGATTTTCAAAATGCGGCGAAAAGTGGTTCGACAACCAAAGTAAACGTAGATAGTCAAGGGGTTATAGTGAAGGGGTACGACGTGGTCGCCTACTTCAAAGAAGGAAGACCGGTCAAAGGGAATCCCGCATTCGAGAGCACGTATCAAGGTGCAACATACTTATTTGCCTCGTCAGTGGACAAAGCCGATTTTGACAAAGATCCCGCAAAGTATGCGCCGCGCTATGGCGCATTTTGTTCTTACGGCGTAACCATGGGAGTATTGGCCGATCTCGAAGGCCCGGATGCGTTTGCTGTCTACAAGGGCAAGCTTTACCTCTGTGGGAATCAAGGCGCGTTGAAAGAATTCAAGACTAATATTGACAGCAACATCGTAAAGGCAGACACGAACTGGCGACTGTTAGCTGCGCCTTAGCCTGCATAGGCGTAAGCAAGAGCTCTAGCTTTTATTCTGTCTCAGCCAGCGTAAGTTGGAGCTTTCGCTTACGGGCTCCTGAGCACTTTCCAGAATGTTGTCGAGTACGCAGTACATTAGCCAAGACACCCGTCTTTGGCGGAGATGAATAGTCCCCTTCAGGGTGCTAACCACATCCGACCGAAAAACCTTCGTTAAGGATTGCGGGAGTATCCCAATTTAGTGCAACAAACTGCGCTGCCCGTGACTTTGAAGTAATCAGCGAGCGATACCTCGGTGATGAATCAGCGCGCCTTCGCTTTCTGCGTGAAGCCCGCGCAGCGGCAGGCGATTAGCCAGGGGTGTCCGGGTGAACTCGCGATCAACCTGCTCGGGCGGGACTCTGGCGTCATCGGCTCTTGGGTGGAAGAGATAGAGGCGCGCATCAATCGCAAGTAACGGAAACGGGCGATATTCTCGGTTCGAGCCGATTATGTTCTCAGTCCGCTAGATCTAGTGAGCGTCCCCGCGTCATCCTGCATCCCGTGCAATCTAGACCCAACGGATCATGTCATTACCTCTGACCCGCTGCTGGAGATGGATATCGCCAGGTCAAGGACTAGCTTCTTCCTATATTCACCGCTTTCCGAAAACGGGCCTATATTGATGCTTCCAAATGAAATTCCCGCCCGAATCTAGCTGCGATCGCATTGAGATATTGAAGATCTGGTTCTGGCTTGCTCCGTTCTTCGGCGCAGGCGGCAAAATAGCGATCAAATCCTCCTGGTACGCAGATCAGCAAGACCTGCAAGTTCTGGTCGCCAACGACTCTCGGCGCGTGAGGGATATTTTTGGGCAGGTAGACCGCATCGCCCTTTCGAGCCTGGATTATTTGACCACCACGCTTCACTTCCAGCTCACCGGATTCCACAATGAAGATCTCATCTTCGAAATGATGGGTGTGTAGCGGCACATCATGGCCGCGTGAGGCAAACATTCGAAGGACGCAGAATGCGCTCTCGGTTTGCTCGGAGCTCACTAGCACACGTGCCTCATGGCCGAAGGCTCGAAGTACTTGGTAGTTCTGATTACTGTTCATTTTTCTGGCTTTATTTTATTGCGCATACTCAACCGAGTGAACTCCTTGCCATGGCGCTGTGGAAAAGAGCGTATCGCAAACGTACCCAACACCGGCCCAGCACAAGATGATTACCTCCGCCGTAACGAAATCGGAAGAGAGCGCAAGAGGCGCGCTATTCGCTTGGATGCAGCCATCTGGAGTGTGGCCGTGAATTTTTCAGAGGTTGGCCGGGATCCTCGCGGCCCTGAGCGCTTTCCTTGCTGCCTTGCCTATTGTATACGTTCATCCGCTGATCCCGCAGATCGCACGCGCTGAGATTTAAAAATCCCAGGCTTGGAGCAAAGGAATTAGGGAATGAGGACCACAAGCAAAACAAACCTTAGAAGCGCGCGATTCCGACAACGTCTTTTCATCCGCCATACCGTTGCCTTCCTGAATATGTTAGACACCATGAATCATATTCTGCCTCCACCTGCGATGCTCATGCATCTCGTC
>JAFAJU010000150.1 GCA_019236035.1 Verrucomicrobiota bacterium
AAAGGACGGCGTGGATGTCAAACTCTTGCCTCGCGAAGGCGAGCTTTATGTCTTGGCTCGCAGCAACGATCGGGTGGCAAAAGAACGCACGATGCGCCGGCGCCAACTCAAAAAACTCTGGGCTCGGCTTAAAGAACTCCAGCAGATGGCGCCGGCTCGCGATACACTTCTTCTCAAGCTTGGAGCAGCCAGGAGCCAATATCCAACGGGCTGGCGCCTGGTTAAAATAGAGGTCAGTCAGCACGGAGAACTTTCCTTTTCCTTGCGCAAGGAAAAACTGCGCGCGATTCGTCAGCGGGAAGGCCGCTATCTGCTTCGCTCCAATTTGGGCAGCGAAAATCCCGCTCAGCTCTGGCAGCTTTATGTCCTGCTGACCCAGATCGAGGAAGCGTTCAAAAATCTCAAAGGCGATCTGGCTCTGCGACCGATCTTTCACCAGCTACAGAAGCGAATCGAAGCCCATATTTTGATTGCGTTCCTGGCTTTCTGTCTCCACGCGACCTTGCGTCACAAACTGCGGCTCAGAGCTCCCGGACTGACGCCTCGATCCGTCTTAGAACAACTCTCGGCCATTCAAATGCTCGACGTCCACTTCCCAACCACTGACGGGCGCTGGCTCATCTTTTCCAGATACACCTCGCCCAACAAAGTTCAAAAGCTCCTCATCGGACAACTCGGGCTCGAACTACCCGCCCAAAGTCCCCCAAGAATTACATCTCGCCGTTCGCTCGAACCCCTCTCGTCCCAGACCCGCTTGTAGTGAAGACCTTTTGATACCGGTCTTGTATTTATGAGCCTCGGCGGATCGTCAATAGCCCCAGTAGCGAAAGACGGGCTAGCCTGCATCGCTCACAAATCCTTAGAGATTTGTGAGCGACGCAGGCTTAGGCTATCGCGTGATTTTTGCGGGTTAGAGGCGGACCGGCACGCCGTGCGCCGCCAGGAATCGCTTTGCGTCTCCCACGGTATACTCCCCAAAGTGGAAAATACTCGCCGCTAAAACCGCATCGGCTTTCCCGTTCCGAAGCACCTGCAACAGATGCTCCAGCTTACCGGCACCTCCGCTTGCAATAACCGGAATCCCGACGGCTGAACTCACCGCGAATGTCAGATCAATGTCGTAGCCGTCCTTTGTCCCGTCTGCATCCATGCTGGTCAGCAGAATCTCCCCAGCGCCCCTGCGTTCCACCTCCCGCGCCCATTCAACGGCGTCGAGCTCCGTTGGATTCCGGCCTCCGTGTGTAAACACAGTCCACTGGTTCGGGCCCGATCGCTTGGCGTCAATTGCAACCACGATGCATTGAACGCCAAACGCCTCGGCGGATTGCGAAATCAACGCCGGTTCGCGGATGGCAGCCGTGTTGATGCTGACCTTGTCCGCTCCCGCCAGCAGCATTTCCCGGATATCGGTTGCTGTCCGAATACCGCCTCCCACCGTCAGAGGCATAAAACACTGCTCTGCCGTCCGTTCGACCACTTCAACCATCGTTCGCCGGTTGTCCGAAGAAGCGGTGATGTCCAAAAATACCAGTTCGTCGGCTTCTTGCCGATTATATTCCATCGCGCACTCCACGGGGTCGCCCGCATCGCGTAACTGCAGGAATTTTGTCCCTTTGACAACACGCCCCGCGGTGACGTCAAGGCAAGGTATGATTCTTTTAGTGGGCATCTGAGCGATATTAGAATGACTTCAGCATGCGGGCAAAACCAAACGCGGAACGACGGCGGCTGTCCGAGCCGCGGCGCGTGACGACCCAAAGGGCAAGACGACGTCTTCCTCCCACGGCTCGGGCGGAGCGGCTCGACTGAGCTCGCCGAAAGCCTCGCCCTACCCTTTAGTTTTTCTCAAGTTGTTCTTGATTAAATCAAATTTGCTTAAGCGCGACGCGAGATGCACCCTGTTCAAGATGAATAAGTACGATCAGATGCTAATGCAGTACGAAACCCCGTTTCCGGACGAATTCGATATGGACCAGGTCCAGAGCCGGGTGCGCAAACTTGCTCCGCAGTTCGATCAATACCCTGGGCTCAGATTCAAGCTCTACGGGGTCAATGAAGCGAAACATGCCGCCGTCAACGAATACACGTCGATCTATTTATGGACGACTCCAGACCCGATGCGCGGTTTGCTGGCCGGCGATTTGTTCAACAACTATGCACAGGCATTTGCGCGACCAAGCGTTCGATCCTGGCTCATCCACGACATTTTCGGTAATCTGTTGTCGTTAGTGGATGCACGTTATTCGCTGCGTCGGATAGTTCCGGTCCCGCGCCAGACCAAGGTGGGCGCCTTTCTGGAAAGCTGGACCCGCCGCGAGTATCGGTCAGACGCGCTTGTACAGGTGATCGGGCTGGATCCGTTGAACTGGCAACTAGCCGACTTCACTGTCTGGCACGACCGGCCGGAAAGCGTTGATTTGGGACACACGTATTCGCTGGTCCATGTTTCCTTGCCGGAGTTGCCAAGTGAACGCTGAACGGCGAACGCCCATCACTTTGCGGTCCGCGCGGTAAGCCAGAATCGGGCCCCGCCGTCAAAATATCCAAATGCACCGGTAAAACACCAATCTCCGTTTGCAGAGCCGGCCAGGAGCGGGGCCTCTTTCGCCAGATCCGATAGTGTTCGCCGATTGGGCAGGAATGGACCTCGAACGACAAGTTCTCCAATCGCCGCCGGCTGTGATCCATTCGATTCATCTTCCGAGCGGAGGGTCGGCTGGTCGGTCCGTTTTTGGGTGGAGATTCGTGCTTCGACTGCAGAGAAAAAATTCCCGACCAAGGTTGCGCCTCCTTTTCGCTCGTATTCTCTCAACGAAAGTGAAGCGAGCGGGAGATCCTCGTAAAAGATCAATTCTATATTCGCGTGCTGCAAGCGGCCGGTAAAATAGTCGATCACTTCCGGCTCAAGCGGCGCGTCGGTGATGAACACTTTATGGAGCGGAGAAAATGACTGCCGCAAGAGACGTCGAATGATTGGGCTTTCTGCCGCGATACGGGTGGGCTTAAATTTTTGGATTTGCCGCTCGATGCTGTGTGCAAAACAAGGGCCGACCAGACTGGTAAGACCCGCGGCCAGGTTGCCGAGCAAGTGGAGCGGCGACGCGCAAAGATCTATCTCGCCGGCCTTGAGCTTTAAATGCGATACGAGCAGCTGAACACTTTCATAGAGTTGACTTTGGGACCAGAGGCGAAACGCCAGATGACTTGACGCGGCGCCAACCAGACAGATGAGCGCGGGCGAATTCGCCGGCTGATCTTCCAGAGAGCCCAGTTTGCCCAGGCGCAACCAACGCGCCTGCGACCGAACATGGCCGACGTAAATCTTTAACGGAATATGCTTAATGGCTCCGTTGAATTGGGAACCGAGCCATCCTTTCCTTGAAATCAGGCAGGCTTTAGGCTCGAGCGCCCTTATCCAGGCGACGAAATCGTCGCGGGGCTCAGAATCATCATACAGGATAGGGACCGCTCCAATTTGAAGAGCCGCCAAGAGGTACCCGTACATTTCCTGGCTGGCATCAACTCCAAACAGGACACGGTCGCCCGGCAAAATTTTCTTCTCGCGCAGTTCGAACGACAGAAAATCAACGAGTCGATTCAGCCCCGAGTAAGTCAGGACTCTGTCCCCCGAAAAGCATCGATCGATCAGCGCGGGAACACCCGGCTGCAACTCAGACCGTTCTCTGAGAGTCTGAACAAGGTTCATGCTCAACTAAAGCGCATGGAGAACCGCCTGGTCAGCGTGGCTCCCGGCGGAATGACTTGAATGCCGAGCTTCTGCTCAAAAGGGCGCTGGTTCTGGTGGTCAGGCAATCCCCAGCACGGTTCAATACAAATGAACGGATTCAAATCACTCCAGAGAGTGAAGTAAGGCGCATCCGAGAGATCGATTTCAACTGCACGGTGTCGCCCATAGTCCTGAAGTCTAACGTCGTAACCATCGACGTCGATCGCTTCGAGCAGAAACGATCCGGGCAGCTCAAACGGCTTTATCGGCATGGTGCTGCCGTCGGATTCAAAGTCGACGGTTTCACCGCTCAAGAAATTGTCCGGAGCTAAATACCGTCGATACTTCCCTTTTGGCAGGATGACACGCGCCTGTTCAACGGCTGATACGGCAAAGCCGGGATGCAGGCCAAAACTCACATGAGATGGTCGCTCGAGCTCTTCGTTTTGAAAGACGAAGGTCACTTCAACGACGTTGCCGCGCAGCGTGTAACTGATTCGAAACGACACTTTGCGCGGGTATTCGATCCGGTCAATCTGATCCGCTGGAAGCGAATAACTGAGTGTACCCTGGTCGTCGATGCTGACTTCCGGGTCAGCAAACTTTTTGTGTCGAAGGAAACTGTGGTTTCCCCCACGGATTTCCTCCCCTTCATAAAACGTCCGCTCGCCCTTTAATCGATGGAGAAAGTAACCCATCACGGTCGCATGGTTTTGCCAGCCGCGTTCTGCGGGTCTAGTCTCCCCATCCCGGAAGAGGTATCCGTCCCAGCGGCCGTTGGCGGTACGCCGGGCGATGCTGACCAGTTCGGCTCCGAAATTATTGACCAGGATTCGGTGCCCACTTTCGCCATCGGCTAGCTCCTGTAACCGGTGGCCTTCTTGCTCAAAGGCACGATGCTCAAAGCCCATGGGTTTACCAGTGGCACAGAGCGGCTCAGCCGCAACCAAATTAGAGCGTGTCGGATTTACCGCGAAGCGGTTACAGATTGTTATCGCCCGGCGACTTATTGTCCCGGAGGGACGCATGAGCGTAGCCTGGCATGAAGTGCCAGGAATGGCGTAAAAAGAAGCGATCCGTCCCGGAGGGAAAGGATGATTGGCTACCGCTGGTCCCCACTACGTCCCCGCCCCGACGTATTCTGCGGAATAAGTGTCGAACTTAGAGATCGAGCCTTCTTTGGGCGCTTGTTTGACATCGTAGACGTTGTTACCGACAACTTGCTGAGTCTGAGTGTCATAAAGCATCACCGATTTAGCACCCGCCGAATCTTTTTCACGCACTGTATCGACCGCGATATAGCGTTGTTTGCGGTATTGAGCCTTGCGCGGTGCCGGCGCATTCTCGTAAGCGAGTCGAGCGCGTTCTTCGGCAATTCGGCGCTGGCGTTCGGTTGCCTTGTGTTTAGCGATGATATATGCGGTGACTCCTGCCACTGCGCCAGTTGCCAGACCGATCGCAACGGCCTCAGAGGTGCTTGCTCCCGCGGCTTTTGCGACGCCTCCGGCAAGCGCGCCTGCACCTGCGCCGAACAGCGCGCCGTTTTCTGCCGGTGACAGATTTTCACACCCCGTCAGAAAGAGTCCTGCCACAAGGATCGCTGACGCAGATTTGATCAGAAGTGGGTTCATAGAATAATTGCGAGCGGCGACATTATCGAGTCCCCCAAACCTACACAAGCATTATCATCAGCCCGAGTGGAGGCGATGGCTTATGACCGGTCGATGTCCGCAACGACTCGCGGTGGGACGAAGGCCAGGACCAAGATCGCCCCGAGTACCAGGATACCGGCAATCACATAAAGCCCGTAGTCACTGCGCTTTGTCAGATCTGCGAACCAGCCTACAATCGAGGGACCAAAAAAGCCCGCCAGATTGCCGAGCGAGTTTATCCAAGCTATGCCCGCTGCCGCC
>JAFAJU010000194.1 GCA_019236035.1 Verrucomicrobiota bacterium
TCTGGTATGAATCCAATCGAAGCGCAACTCGTTAGTTTCCAAGTCCGAGTCATCCACTAGAAAGGGCTCAGGGAATACCCCTTCGCCGTACGCGCTCCGATGATCAAGCCAATCAAAGAGTCCATAACGCGCACCGGCAGGCTGCACTGTTTCGGATGGCCCCGTGCCCGTGGACGCCGGCGCAACCTGGTAACCCGCCACAGATCCGGCGCGAACGGAAGGGGCCGCAGTCAGAGCGACGCACCAAAAGCCGAAGAGAATTTCAAAAGCCTTTAGTAGATCCCGATTTCGAACAGTTCCTGAACCAAAAGAAGGCGACTGCAGGATTCGGGTCAATGTATTCGGCTTAGCTTTCATCGCCGCGAAAATAGTGTAGAGCCGACGATTTGGCTTTTGTCTGCTTGCTATTTATTGGCGGTGAATTGCGCCGAACATTTTTTAGCCGTCAATGAGAAGGCGTTTGCCGGGTTTCCACAAATCGGCAGATTATCGCCGTGCCTGGCCCATCTGCAGTGTCCCGAATCGAGGTAAACAAAGCGCCCGAAGTCACCCGCAAACCTGTTTTCACCGAACGCCCTGTCTGGCATACCGTCGGTAACGGTTGGCGGCATTTGCACGGCAGCGTAAGCCGTGTGGGAGTGAGCTTCGAGTGGCACGACTTCACGGCGAGTGAGGAATTGAATTGGGGTAGGAGTTTTCACCCCGGCAGCATTGAAGTCTGCTTGAATCGCGAGGGGAACGGACGCGTCGCCTTCAACAATCGCGAAATTGTGTTCACGCCGATGAGTATCGGATTTTACCGACGTGGCGAGGACACTTTGCGAGCCACGCGGCAGGCGAATCAACTGCATCGGTTTCTGACGGTCGAAATGTCTTTCGATTTCTTGCGTCGCCATTTAAGCGAATTCGCCACTTCATTGCATCCGCTGGTGCGCGAGGTGGTTTTGGGTCAATCCGAGAAGTCGGCGGTCGCGCCCACAACCAGGCTAACGAGCCGCCAGCAACAGTTGCTCGCAAGTCTGCGTGCCGCGCCTGTCCTGGCCATCGCACAAACGGTTTGGTATCAGGCAAAGGCCCTGGAATTGGTATCGGAACTGTTTTTTGAACCCCCGAATGAGCAGGAGCTATTTTGCCGGCGCCAACAGCGGCTTTCCGCCGGGCGGGCAGAAAAAGTCATTGCGCTACTGCGGGAAAAATTAGTGAGCCCACCAAGTCTGGAAGAAATCGGCCAAGCCGTTGGTTGTAGTCCATTTCATTTGAGCCGGACGTTTTCGGCGGCCACGGGCATGACGATTCCCCAATATGTGCGCCAGCTTCGCATGGAACGCGCAGCCGATTTGCTGCGCTCGGGTCAATTCAACGTCAGCGAAGCCGCGCTGGAGGTGGGATACATGAGCCTGAGTCACTTCAGCCAGGCGTTTCACGATACCTTCGGTTGTTGTCCCGGACTTTACCCATTGCGCACGCCGACCCAAAAATCTTCGCTCAAACGGCGGCGAAAGTAGCCAAAGTTGCATAGGTTTCGAGCCTGTATTCTATCATAGGCTTCCAGCCTGTATTCGAACGTTACCACACAAAACTCCCGACCGGCGGGACGCCTATGCTACTTTAGTCGTGGCACCACGCACGGCATGACAAATGCTTTTGCCAAATATCAAAGCTCAGGGACGTCATGAGCCGTCAGAACGCATCTTACCCAGAACGGCAGACCGAGACCGACCCGGTAAAGCAGTATGAAGAGACAATCGAAGCTCTTCGCCGGGCCGAACAGAAGTACCGCAGTATTTTCGAGAATGCCACCGAAGGCATTTTTCAAACGACGCCGGATGGCCACTATCTGAGTGCCAATCCGGCTCTGGCCCGGATGTATGGTTATGATTCACCCGAGGAGTTGCTCGCGGCTTTGACCGACATTAGTCGCCAACTTTATGTGCAGCCAGCTCGCCGTGCCGAATTCACTCTGGCCATGCAGCAGTATGAAAAAGTGCTGGAGTTTGAGTCTCAGATTTATCGTCGTGACGGGAGCATCATTTGGATCTCGGAAAACGCCCGGGCCGTACACGACGAGGTCACTGGCGAACTGCTCTATTACGAGGGCATGGTACAAGATATTACGCGTCGCAAGTGTGCCGAAGAAGCAAGGGAGAGAGCTGAAAATCATCTGGCAAGCTACGCCGCGGAGTTGCGTTCTAAGAATTTACAGCTGGAAGCCGACCTCGAAATGGCGCGCGACATTCAGCAAGTGTTTCTGACCCAGAAATATCCGAGTTTCCCGCGGAATTTGAGTCTGCAGGAAAGCTGGCTGGCTTTCTGCCATTGGTATCAGCCGGCGGAGCAAGTCGGTGGCGATTTCTTTTGCGTACTGCCTCTCTCAGACACCGAGGCGGGCGTGTTTATTTGCGATGTGCTCGGCCATGGACTGCGTGCCGCGCTGGTGACGGCGATCGTACGCGGGCTACTCGAAGAGTTAACGCCGATCGCCACGGATCCCGGGCGTCTCCTTTCCGAGATCAATAGCAGCCTCCTCGCGATCTTTCGGCAGACCGAGACGCCGATGCTGGTCTCCGCTTTTTACCTGGTCGTCAACACTGTTGACGGCAAAATGTGTTACGCAAACGCAGGACACCCGCGTCCATTCCATGTTCGACGTCACACGGGCGTGGCCGAGCCATTGCCGTTCCAGGGACCTCAAGGTCCCGTCCTGGGAATCTTTGAACGAGCAGCCTATCATAACAGCTATGCCGAAGCCTCGGCGAATGACCTGGTTGTACTTTTCACCGACGGCTTGTTCGAAGTGGAGATGGCAGACGACGATTATTACGGCGCAGAACGCCTTTTGGCGGCCGTGCGCAAGCGAATGCACCTCCCGGCCGGACAATTGTTTGCGGAGGTAGTCGCCGAAATCCAGCACTCTTGCGTATCGGGACAGTTCACCGACGACATGTGCTTGCTAGGAGTAGAGCTAAGGCGGACCGGCCTAGCCGATTCG
>JAFAJU010000320.1 GCA_019236035.1 Verrucomicrobiota bacterium
ACTTCTCCAAAAGATCGACCCGCGGAAGGTCCCCAGACGCTTCCACGTTGTAGAATACCTTCCGCGCACGCCGAACGGAAAATTGCGCCGAACGTGACCGGGAAGAGAGGTGGGAGTTCGGGGTTTGGAGTTCGGGGTTCGGAGTTCGGAGTTGAATTTCAAGTTTTGAGTTGGCGACTCGATTCGTTAGCCCACATCATGGGCGCACTCACAGCCCAAAACTCGAACCCAGAACCCCAAACCCCAAACCCCGAACCCCAAACTCCGAACTCCACCCCTCCATGTCCATCGTCGTTCAGAAATATGGCGGCAGCAGTGTCGCGGACGCGCAAAAACTAAAAAGAGTTGCGGAGCGCGTCATGCAGACGAGGGCTTCCGGCCATGATGTAGTGGTCGTCGTTTCCGCAATGGGAGATACGACTGACAATCTGTTGGCGCTGGCGAAAACTATTTCGCCGAATCCCGACCGGCGTGAACTGGACATGTTGCTTTCGGCCGGCGAACGCATTTCGATGGCTCTCTTGTCCATGGCGATCCGAGAGCTTGGAGGAGACGCCATCAGTTTTACCGGAAGCCAATCGGGCATCATTACAAACGACCGCCATGTTGACGCTCGGATCATCGAGGTTCGCCCCTACCGTGTGGAGGACGAGCTGGTGCGAGGAAAAATTGTAGTCGTCGCAGGCTATCAAGGTGTTTCATACCGAAAGGAAATCACCACGCTTGGTCGAGGGGGAAGTGACACCACGGCTGTGGCTATGGCCGCAGCGCTGGGAGCGGAATGGTGCGAGATCTGCTCTGATGTCGACGGCGTTTACTCGGCTGATCCCCGGGTTGTTTCGCAGGCGCGGCGGATTCCCGTATTATCTTATGAGGAAAGTCAGGAGCTCGCTGAGTCCGGGGCAAAGGTTCTGAATGCGCAAGCGGTCGAGTTCGCGAAGGAAAAAAGTATCTCGATCTATGCGCGAGCTACGACCAGTCCATTGCCGGGAGAAGATCCTTCCGCAGACGGCACAGTGGTTCGGAAACATGGTCCCCGCGCACCAGGTTCTGTCATCGGGATAGCGAGCGAAAAGGAGGTGCTAATGATTCAGAGCCGCGATGTGGACCGGTTGCTGACTGTGCTGGACGATTTCGGTGTCCCGGGGAAGCAGCTCCACGTTACCGGAACAGGGAGCGAACAGGACGGGCTTACGATGGTTGTGTCAAAAGAAAATCTTCACCAGGCAGCCAAGCTGCAGATTGCGCTAACAACCATTCCCGTGCGCTGGAATGATTCCGCGGCTGCTGTCAGCATCATCGGCGCCGGGATCACCGCCTCAAATCAAAAGGTGCTCCAGGGCTCAAAAGCTTTGCGCGAATTAGACGTTCGTTGTTTTGGGATCGCTACTTCTTCGTTCCGGGTCACTTGGTTGGTGGATCGAACGAAGGTAGACGAAGTGGTTAGACTATTTCACCCCATGTTCGTCGAGGGTCCGCAACCCGCGGTTCCTTGATCGAGAGATTAAAAAAATAAACCAGCTCGATCAGAGGGGGAACACGTTCTGGGGGCCAATCGAGCTGGTAGAAAAAACCATATTCAGCGGTTGACTCTTCATCAACTGATTTTTTTGCCATTTTTAAATAATTCATGCCTCCGTGAAGGCAATTGGCGGAAACTTCATAATCTCCAGAACCCCTGGAGATCGCGCAAGAATGCAACTTTTGTGTTGCTCTCAATCCAGCGCCGATGAACCGTGATCAGCATCTAAGAAGATGTTCCATCCCCAGAGCTTTTTAGCGACGAAGGAACTCACCGATCGGATTTTCCAGGAAACTTTCGGCGATGAAAAACCGAGTCCGGTCAAAGATTTAATTGCGTTCTCGTTTGACCTTTTCTGCGGGCGGAACCCGGGATTTCAGGCATGCGATACAGCCTTTCACGATTTTGACCACACCATGCAGGCGGCAGCCGCAGTTGCCGACCTGCTTGTTGCGCACAAACATAACCCTGTGATTACCACCCTGGCCCGGCGCGACTGGGAACTGGCACTCGCAGCTATTATTTTCCACGACACTGGTTACCTGAAGCTTCGTCATGATCTCGACGGCTCGGGCGCAAAGTATTCCGCCATTCACGTCGGACGCAGCTGTTTCTTTGCTTGGGATCTGTTGCCTGCCTTTGGCTTCAGTCGCGACGAGCTACGTCAAATCCAGAATGCAATCAGTGCAACTGCAATATCCGTATGCATGAAGGATATCCCGTTTCGGGACCCTCGCGAGTGGTTGATCGGAGCGATCGTTGCAACCGGGGACATGCTTGGACAGATGGCAGCCGAGGACTATCCGGAACGCTTGGCTGGTCTGTATTTGGAATTCCGGGAAGCAACACATTTCTCTCGATTCCACGGGACGAGCTTTGCCGTGCACAAAAATCTTCTGGACCTGTTGGAAGGCACTGAAAAGTTTTTCTACGGATACGTCATGCATATGCTTGGCAAGGAGTGGAAGGCAGTGTACCGGGTGCTCGACGATCGGCGAGGCAACAATCGTTATATCGAACGAATCCGCGCCAACATCGCCCGAGTAAACCTCATGGCCCGTTCCTTGGCCGCAAGCCAGCGCGAAGCGGTCAATCGAAAATTCTCCTGAGCCTGCATCGCTCACAAGTCTCTAAGGATTTGTGAGCGATGCAGGCTAGGGCTGCGCGGCCCAAACTTCTACCAATCGGTTCTTCTCGAGATCGGATTGATCAAACAGATC
Source organism: Verrucomicrobiota bacterium (assembly GCA_019236035.1). Taxonomy (GTDB): domain Bacteria; phylum Verrucomicrobiota; class Verrucomicrobiia; order Chthoniobacterales; family JAFAMB01; genus JAFAMB01. Next base: position 2,743 of record JAFAJU010000320.1, read on the forward strand.
CTGACCGCCCATCCCCACCGCATGCATGACGTTTGCCAGATCTGTTTTCTCTTTGAATAATTTCACAACATTCTCCGCTCGCGTTCGAGAGACCTCCACATTTTTTGCCTCCTCGCCCTGCTTGTCGGCGTATCCCACCATGATCAGAATAACGGTCGGATCCGCGAGCAGAGTTCGCAGGCTTGGTTCGTTCAGGCTTTTGACCAACCCGTCGATCTGTGCCGCGGCAGGCGTCGTGCCGCCTTGGGTGAATGGGACAATTCCGATTTTCGTGAAGCCGCGAGCCCGTTCCACCTGCACATACAGTTTGTCCTTGTCCAGATCGGAGAGCCCCCTCATGAGATCAATTCGTTTTAACACTTCTTGGCGGACGCGATCTTGCTCGAGTCGCTCAGGGGCCGCTGCCGGGGGTGGCCCGGCGTTTTCGGTCGTTGATTTCGGACGTTCTTTACCTGCCTGGGAGTTCGTCGGCTTCGGCAGGTTCGGCGCTGCGCTACTTTTCTGGCCACCGGCCTCAATCGGCACCAGCTTCAGGTCGGCAAGCGCTTTCCAGGCGATAAATGCGCTGATGCTCAACCCGGCGGAAACCAAAAAAGCCGCGATGACCACGATCACCCAAACCCCTGCCGGGGTCTTGCGCGTGCGGCCTTTCCGGCGCGATGAACCCGTTGAACGAGAAGCTTTTGGCAAGGGCTTCGCCATCAGCCACATATTTCAACTAATCTGGACCAAGATTGCAAATAGTTCGGGTTGTGGCGTTCGACATTCAACCTTCAACGTTTGCGGGTGTCACGATGCGACGGCGTACAAGAGTCACACAGAGGTCACGAAGGTCAGAGGAGGTCACAAAGGTTATTTAGAGGGTGTTCTGAATCGAGCGAAACCCGATGCCAACGTTGGTATTTATCTAGACTGATCTCCAAAAACCTTCGCGACCTTCTCTGACCTCTGTGACCTTTGTGTGACTCTTGCCTCTCACTGTATCCTCTCGAGCAGGAAGGGTTTGATCTCGGCAAGCGCCACCCTTTGCTGCTTCATTGAGTCTCGTTCCCGGATCGTCACGGTACCTTCGCCTGCCGGTCCGTTCTCACCAATCGTATCGAAATCGACCGTGACTCCGAAGGGTGTACCGGCCTCATCCTGGCGGCGATAGCGCCTCCCGATGGCGCCTGATTCATCATAGAAAACCATCATATGCGGCCGGAGCAGGTCCACTATTTCGCGAGCCTGGCGGACTAACCGTTCGTTGTTCTTCAACAACGGGAAAATCCCGCACTTAATCGGCGCTATCCGTGGGTGAAACCGTAGCAACGTACGGGTTTCCGCTTTGCCTTTTTCATCCGTTACCTGTTCCTCGTCAAATGCAGCGCAGATCAATGCCAGCACGGTCCGATCCACGCCGGCGCTGGGCTCAACAACATGTGGTATGAAATGTTGTTTTGTCTCTTCATCAAAATACTCCAGAGATTTGCCGCTGGCCTTTTGGTGTTGCGTCAGATCGTAGTCCGTTCGATATGCGACGCCTTCCAGCTCCTGTACCCCGAACGGAAACTGAAACTCGATGTCGTATGTTCCCTTGGAATAGTGCGCGCATTCTTCGGGCGGGATCTTGTGAAGATGCAAAAGATCCGATCCAATACCGATGTCTGCATAAAATTTCAGCCGCTCTTGCAACCAGTATTCAAGCAGTTCGAGACCTTGCTCCGGCCGGCAAAAATACTCGAGCTCCATTTGTTCGAATTCTCTGGAACGGAATGTAAAATTACGCGGATTTATTTCGTTTCGGAACGCCTTCCCGACTTGCGCTATCCCGAATGGGAGCTTCTTTCGGGACACTTCCAAAATATTCTTAAACTGAACAAAAATGGCCTGCGCGGTCTCAGGGCGGAGGTAGGTCAAGGCAGATTCATCTTCCGTCGCCCCGACGTACGTCTTAAACATGAGATTGAAGGCTCGAGGTTCGGTTAAATCGTAGCTCCCGCAAACCGTGCACTGTTTTCGCCCGTTCTTCTCCGGCAACTGGTCAGCTCGGAATCGGGACCTGCAGTTGCGGCAGTCCACCATCGGATCGGTGAAAGTTCCCTCGTGACCGCTCGCCACCCAGACCTGGCGATTCATCAGAATCGACCCATCCATCCCCACTACATCGTCGCGCTCGAGCACCATCCGACGCCACCAGAAGTCTTTGAGATTCCGTTTCAATTCCGTCCCAAGGGGTCCGTAATCCCAGCATCCGTTTAATCCGCCGTAAATTTCGCTCGATTGAAAAATGAACCCGCGCCGCTTACACAGGCTGACAATTTTCTCCATTCGTTCGGAAGTGGACATAGCAGGTACCGACCTTCTGCGAACGAAAACGAACGTCAATTAAAAAGTCGCGACGGTAAGGAACGCCGAGAACGCGCGAGATCGCCGAGATCGCCGAAAAGGGCGAATTGTGAAAGGCAAAAAAGTGCCGTTAGTCCGTGACTAAGTTCGCGCTCGTTCTCTGCGCGTTCCCGCGCGTCCCCGGCGTTCCCGGCGTTCTCGGCGCTTCCCCACCGCCCGTTGGCGTTCGCCGGCTTTCGTTGTATAATTCGCGATCGTATGTCTTACTACTTAGAAGACGGGATCGCTGACAGTGCGGTGTCGCTCAAGCATTGGATCCTCCCGGCGATCGCTCTATCGTTTCTCTTCCATGGCGGGTTGCTTTACTATTTCAGCAATAAAACTCTTGATCGATTCGTGCAGTCCGACATTCCACGGCTTGTTCCGCGGGCTTTCAGCGTTAACCGGCTGCAGATTGACCAGAAATTGCTGGAAGCTGATTCGAAACCGGCCCCTACCCCTGGGAAGCCCGCTGGTGACTTCGGCACCATCACAAATCTTACCCAGTTTGACGGCTCGTTCGAAAAGGATATGCAGGAATTAAGGGCGACACCCGAAGTCAGCTCGCCCGAAGTGCCTCAACTCAAAGAAAAACCCAGCGTCGACACTCAATCCGCACAAACCGCGGCGGCTAAGGCGAAGGCAGAAAGCGCTGTGGCGATGGAGAAAGAACTTAGCGAAGTGCGCCAGCAACTGCTCTCGGATAAACCTGAGACGCCGACTCGACCGAAAATCGCTTCGGGGAACAAAAGAAGCCCGGGTAAAACCGACAATCAGGATGTCGGGGACTCAAACATCCCGGGTAACGCAGGAATCCCCGCCGGTTTCAGTAACCTCGATGAAATCCTTTCGGGCTCAGGACAGCTCGGCAGTGGAACCGCACCGATCCTGATGCCGACCGATCTCCTGTTCGATTATGACTCCGCAAATCTTCGCCCGGGAGCAACCGCCAGCCTGCAAAAATTGGGACGCCTGATTCAGCGCAATCCCCAGGCTATCTTCAAGGTCGAAGGCCATACTGACTCCTTTGGCACCGACGAGTACAATATGGATCTGAGTCAGCGCCGAGCTGAGACCGTCAAGGGATGGCTGGTCCAAAATATGAGCATAGACCCGGATCGAGTCCAAACCCAAGGTTACGGCAAAACGCACCTGATTGTTCCGGGTGACCGCTCTGTGGAAGAGCAGCAGCTTAATCGGCGAGTCGAGATCGTCATCAGGACGAAAAAGGGATGAGCGCCTAATCCGCTGGCATTACCCCAGCGTAACGCGCCCTCGGCCGAATCAGTGCCCCGCTTTTATGTTGTTCGGCAGCGTGCGCAATCCAACCCGCCGTCCGGCCTAATGCAAACAGGTAAAATCCGGACTGCACTGGAAGCGCCAGAACTCTCGCCACCGCTGCGAGCGCTAGATCCAGATTGGCCGATTTGCCAAGAGCGCGTTCTGAATCTTCAATCCTTCTTTGGATTTTCGAAAACTCTGCTGGAAATTCCTCTTTCAACAGTTGCAGAATCAGCCTTGCTCGCGGATCACCTTGCAGGTAGAGCGGATGACCGAATCCTGGGATCTCCTCTCCGGAACGGAGGCGTGCATGAATCACCGCTCGAGCGCTCTTTCCGGCCTCCAGCGCCCGGATGAACTGTTCCGTTCTTATGGAAATTCGCCCGTGGCGTGATCCGGAAAAAGCGCACATCGCAGCATTGACGACTTCGTAAAGATTTGCGCCGGCTGAAGCAACCACCCGCGCGGTGAATGAGGAGACGTTGACTTCGTGATCAAGCGTCAAAACCAAAACCGCGTTTAGTACGCGTTCCGCGCGGTCCTGCTGCCTGCACCACCGAATTGCCAGCTCAGAAGCGGCGCGGTCGATCGCTGGGTCCGCGACGCCGGTCAGAAACACCAGGAATTGCCGAACGATAACGGCGCCGGTTTCACCGGCAGCCGGCATACCCAGTCGATAGCCGAGCGGATCGCTATAGGAACGCTCAACCAACCAACTCTGCTGGAGCTGAAACGGATCCGCAGCTCGTTTCTGCCGGGGAACGGCAGATCCACTCGGAACAAAGCGCGACACCCAGTCACCGCTCCAGAACCAGCAGGCGACTTCCCAAAAGGATCGGTTCAAAGCAAGATCGAGTGCGCTTTTTCCACGGTAGTAGGGACCCTCGTTTGTAATCAGCGTGAGTGACGAATCTAACAGCGGCGCACCCCATTGCAGCGCTGTCGCAACCGCCGCCTGCGGCCTCCTCCGGATCCTCCTCTGTTCTCGCAACTGCTCTAGATCGAGGCGATTGTAGGTCCGGGCTCGGGAGTCCGGTCCGGGCTGTGATCGGACGAAGCCGCGGCTGACGTACGCATACAAGGTCGCTTTGGCGACGCCGAGAAACGCCGCAGCTTCCGTGGCCGAGAGATAAACTTCCATTTAGCGATTACACGATATATTGATTTATGAATCAATATTGACTTTGATCCTTTTTAAACGTTTGCTCCGGCATGCAACCGCTCGCATGCCCGCCTGACACGCCTGAGGTCGCAGACCTGTTTCCGGCCCAGTTTCCCCAAGGCCAGTTCCCGAGCTACGGCTGGACTCAGCCACCCTCCAGTTTTCCAAACGAAGTCTGGACGACCGAGACAACGCACCGGGATGGGCAGCAGGGAGGGTTGCCGCTCACCACCGAACAAAGTTTGCAAATCTACGATTTGCTCTGCCGGTTCACCGGAACATCTGGCGCCATTCGCCAAGCGGAGTTCTTTATCTATCGAAAACAGGATCTGGATGCCTTTCGGGCCGTTCAGGAGCGTCACTCCGCTGGTGCTCCCATCGAACCGACGACTTGGATTCGAGCAACCGCCCAGGATGTCAAGCTGATCCAATCGCTCCGCGTCACGGAATCCGGGCTCCTGGCATCGATTTCTGACTATCACGTCTTTCACAAGTTCAAGCCGGGCGGACGCGCGCAGGCTGCCAATCTCTATCTGGATGCAGTCCAGCTGTCCCTCGACGCCGGGATCCGGCCGCGACTCCATCTGGAGGACGCTTCCCGGGCAGCGACCGATTTTATTCGATATTTTGTTGAAGCCGTTCTCCGAAGAGCGGCTGCTTACCCTGATATTCTCCGGCCGAAATTCCGGATCTGCGATACTCTGGGTGTGGCCCTTCCCGACGACGATGTTCCGCTCCCGCGAGGAATACCAAAGCTATTCCAGGCCCTGCGGGCCATCGGACTGGAGTCTAACGACCTTGAGTTTCATCCTCACAATGATACCGGCCTTATCGTCGCGAATTGCAACGCAGCCGTTCGGCACGGTTGCTCGGTTATAAACGGGACCTGTCTGGGCAAAGGAGAGCGAACCGGGAATGCGCCACTGGAAATGGTCTTGCTGCACTTTATCGGAATGGGCTACTACACCCGCGCTAAACCAGATTTCACCGCTCTGAATGACCTTGCCCATCTCTACGCGGAAATGGGCCAACCCGTGGCAGACAAATATCCGCTTTACGGACGCGATGCGCATCGTACCCGTGCGGGCATTCATGCGGATGGATTAAATAAGTTCTGGTGGATGTATGCGCCCTTTGACGTCCCTAAATTGATCGGCCGCCCCCTGGAAGTCTCGCTCACAAAGGATTCCGGAATAGCCGGACTGATCTTCGTTGCACGTCAGCAGCTTAACCGGGAGTTTCGTAAAGAAGATTCCGATATCCGGGCAGCTCATGAATGGATGCTCCACCAGTTTGACGAGGGACGCCAGACCGCCGTCGAATGGGAGGAAATTACGCATTTCTTCAAGCGCTGATCGCCGATTCGACGTTCGTCGCATGAAACTTAAGACCTATATGACCTATGGGACATATAGGACCTATCCAGCGACAGCCGAATGGTGCGGCAAGGGCGAAGCCCTCC
>JAFAJU010000530.1 GCA_019236035.1 Verrucomicrobiota bacterium
GGAGGGCTCCGTCGTAGCAGCGGTGATTGGAGGGGCGTTGCTTGCAACGCCTTCGACCGGCAGGTCGAAAGGACGCTCAACTAACCATAGCCGACAACCCCGCGAAGGAGCTGCTCCCCTCCAGGTTCCATTATTTTAGTTTAGCAAACTTTCTCGCTGCTCCCTTGCGCAATCTTATTTTCGCGTTTTTTAGCGTGTTTCGCGGGCCTTCTGAGTCTCGCTGACAGGTTAAGTTTCACCGAGGTACGAAAACATACTTCTCGCTGGCACGGTCTTCTGCGAGTTTTCGGTAGGCGTTGAGGACTCCGTCGAAACCAACCGGAACCAGATCCTCGCGGGGCACAAAAGCGCCGGACTCGAAATAAGGCAGCAACTCTCCCAAAATCCGGCCTGCATCTTGAAAAGATAGTTGAGTCGTGTCGACCCCGATCAAGTGAGACTCGTTGTGATAGAAATCGACCAAGCTAAAAGTGACCTTTGGATCCGGGCTGGACGAGATCGTTACCTGGCGGCCACCTGATGCAAGGCATCGTAAACTCGGCTCGAACAACGTGCCTCCGACCACATCCAGGACAACTTCCACACCCCGGCCGCTGGTTTCCGCGCGAACTTGTTCTGAAAGCGAAATAGGCCCACCGCTGATGTCGGCCAACGAGTCAATATAATCCAGAAGCTTCAGTCGAACAGCGTCAGTGTGACGGCGAGAAGTACCGATCACCGTTGCCTTGCAAATGCGCTTTGCAATGCGTGCGGCCGCATCTCCGACGGCTCCGGTCGCTCCGGTGATAAGAATTGTTTCGCCCGGCTTCAAAGACGCCGCATCGACGACCGCGCGCCAAGCCGTAAGATAGGGTATGCCTACGGTCGCGGCCTGCTCGAAAGTCAAGACGCTCGGTTTTCGCTGAACTGCTTCGACCGGCACTTCAACAAATTCAGCATGGCTCCCGTCGCAAGTGAAGCCCAAGGCGCCGCCGCTGCCAAAGACCTCCGTTCCGACCGGGTAGGTTTCCGTCCCCGTGGCGATAGTCCCGGCGAAATCCCTGCCGGGAGTCCGTGGCACCGTGGTTTGGCGCATCCGTCCGAGGACATTTTTGACATCACTCGGATTCAATGCAGCCGCCTTCACTTCGACCAGAACAGTTCCCGGAACGGGCTCGGGTCGCGGGGTTTCCTGGATCTTCAACTCGTCCAACGAGCCGGTTTTTTCGAAACGGAGGGCCTTCATAGTTCGTAGAACGCCGCTGGCGACCCGACGGCGTTTTATGAACTATCCGCCCTGAACTGGTGGCATTAACGAAATAAGATCGCCTAGCTTAATCACATAGTCCCGCTGGACCCACTCGGTGCCTGCAGCAACCATAAGGTGTTTGTTCCAGGCCGCCAGACTCGGCCTTAGTTCGAAGAGTCTCTGAAGCAGGATCTCAACTGTCGCCCCTTCAGCCAATTCGACCGATTCTGGTCCCCCCAAATCGCGGAGCTGCGAAAAATATTGAATCCGAATGCGCACGGTCAGGTTTTTAAGACGCCGATTAGCGGCAGGTTTCGATACTGTTCTTGATAATCCAGGCCGTAGCCAACAACAAACTCGTCCTCGATATCGAACCCGACGTAATCAGCTTCAATCGGCCGGTGCCGCTCTTTCATCTTGCGCAGAAGTACACAGCTTTTCAGACTCAGGGGTCGAGCTTCGGCGCGGATCGTCTCTATGATCGCCGCTAATGTGTTGCCACTGTCTAGGATGTCGTCCAGCAACAAGACGTGTCGTCTGTCAATATCGGGTAGAGCCGCATGATCGAACTCGACGCGCCCTGTCGACACGGTGCCGCCATGATAACTCTTCACCCGCAAGCAGTCCAACCGCAGCGGGAGTGGAATCCGTCGCAAAAGGTCGGCCATGAAGATCAAGCTGCCATTCAAAATTGCGAGCACGCTTAAATCCTTTCCCTGATAATCGTTAGTGATCTGCACGGCCAGCCCGTCGAGTCGCGACGCGATTTGGTCCTCTCGATACAGCACTTTCTTAAGATCGCTCTGCATCAACTTTCCGCGTCCTTAATACTGATCTTGTCTGGACTTTCTCAGCAGGAGAAAACGGCCCACAGCCTTGCGGCAGTCACCATCACTACGAGTGAGACGGTACACGAGTTGCCGCGATATTGACAGCAGCCCTTTGGGCGTACCGGCGGATCAGCGCAGTCAAGCGCTGCTTGGTTGTCTTGTCAGTGAATTTAATTCCGTTGACTCCGGCCACGCGGCGGAGTTCGCCAAACGTTCGCTTCCCAATCTCTTGCGCGAATTCCTCATCGGCCAGTTGGCCGAGGCGGACAAATTCACGCTGGAGATGCGCTTTGTCCTTGCCTCCGGCTTCCACGTGAATGGCCTGAGCAAAAGCATCCTGCAAAAATTCCACGCCCTTCTCCTGTTTTCCGGCTTCATGAATCAGCTCAACAAACTCTCGCTTTGCGGCCGGCAGGTCTTCCGACTTTAAGCGTTTTCCGGCGATCTCCCGGAGACCATGTTTGAGCAGATCGAATGTGAGGTGCCTCTTCGCGGCCGGCGAGCGAATCAAGGTCTCTAGCAATAGCTCGCCGGATTTCCGGCTCGCCAGGTAGCTGTTGAGGTGTTCTTCGAATGCGTCTAGCTGCGCTGCCAGCCTCCTGGCTGACCGGCCAAGAGTTTCGCCGTCAATTTTACCCGCGTGCTTAGCGAGCCGCTCTCCCAGGTGCAAGAGCCTGCTTGAAAGATCCGAGTAGTTCATTTTTTGCTTTCGAAGAGGTCCACAAACCGTTGCGTAAGGTCGCAGTAATCCTGCGCGCCGATGCTGCCCGGCGCATAGAGAATCACCGGCAAATGCTCGCTCGTTGACTCGGCGACCCTGACGCAATGGCGGATATAAGGCTGGAGCAGCACGGCCCGGTCTGGGAGTAGTCCCGTTGCTTGGAGCTGGGACAGGGAGAGCTCTAGCTCGTTAACCGCAAGCCGAAACACGTTTCCGGCCTGCCGATAATGGCTGACAATCACTGCGGCAATGTTGGGTTTACGTCGCGGCGGAAGATAAGGAGCAAACTTTTCCCGCATCTCGCCGATTTGTTCCGCCAATACCATGAGACCGGAGAGCGATAAATAATCCGGAACGTATGGCACAACACAACCGTCGGCTGAAAAAATAGCGGTCTTCGTCGTGCTATAGAGATTCGGCGGACAATCCAGTAGGACGTAGTCGTACTCCTTGAAATGCAACCCCAACGCCGAATCCAGAATCTGATACACAACCGGGGCCCGCAACTCGTGAATTCGGTCCTCGACGCGAAGCAATTCGACCGCCGCAGGCAGTAAATGAAGTCTCGGCAAATCAGTAAATCCGGTCCAGGTCACGACTCCCTTCACGACCGTCTCATCGAAATCGAAACGCGCCTTTCCATGCAGCGCATCGTCAAAAATCTGAAAGGTAGAGCGCCTGCCCTTGGATACATGCTCGCGCCACCTGTCCGGGCGCATCAGCCAGATACTCGAATTGGATTGGGGATCCAGGTCGACAATCAACACTTTCTTTTCATGCAGCTTCGCGAGCGTTGCCCCAATATTAACGACCGTTGCGGTCTTTCCAACGCCGCCCTTAAAATTGATGAAAGCGAGAACCTTGGAACTCATCGATTGCCGACCTCCATAACGCGTGAAAGCGACGTTCTGATCAAGTACTTTTCTTCGCAACGGAAACCTCGGAACTCGAAAATCTCTTACCAACCAGAGGTGCGCCTGCGCTATCACTTGACTTGTTCGCAACTGTTTTGATTTTCAACGATTCTAGTGCACCATCTCGCATATAATGGTGACCTACACCCGGTTAACAGACTTCGATTACGACGAGAAGCAACGTGAAATGGGAAATTACCTCTGGGATCTCGAGCAACAGGCCGATGTCGCCGGTCTCGAGGGAGACCCGACGCTCGTCGATGAAATCGAGAAAAAGATTCTGCGCCAGGCCGAACGCGCCCGCTCCTTCGTGGAGGTCCCCGGGACCCATCAGGTCTTAGCCGCCTTTGTAGCAGGTCTTGGGTACCGCATGATCAGACGCTGGCTCGACGCGATCAATCATTTCCTCACTGTTGTTGAGCTCT
>JAFAJU010000538.1 GCA_019236035.1 Verrucomicrobiota bacterium
CCACCAATTCATTTCTTCCTACTCCCGAACACGAAGGATTTGGACGACAGGCTCCGGTACCGCAACAGCAGCCTCCTCCGACTGTTCCTCAGACTTAACAGGACGCGCCGAGCTTCGCGTTTTCGGGAGTAGGAAGAAATGAATTGGTGGGTGCTCGAAAACTGCGCCAGCATTTGAGTGGTGTCCCTGCGATCGCCATCAACGCGAGCTGGCCTAACATAAATCCAACCAGCCACGGAAATGCTTTTTGCATGAAACCGTAGGAATGAAGTCCAATGCCCAACATGTTGACTCCAAACCACGAGAAGCTCGTGATGACATTGCCGAAAATGGCCATCGCCATCAGGCCGCGCTGACGGATGTATCCGCCCCAGCGCGCATGAAGGATGATTGCGCACCACAGGACAATGAGAAGAGCGCCATTTTCTTTCGGATCCCAGCCCCAAAATCGGCCCCAGGATTGATCGGCCCAAATACCACCTAACACGGTTCCTACGAAACTAAACAGCGTCGCGAAGCAAACGACGCCGTACGTCATCCGCGCTAGCGACTCGGCCGTTTGTTTCGTCAATGAGCGCGTGAAAACACCGCGAATGACGTAGATTATCGCAAGCATCCCTGCGAGAAACATGGCCGAGTAACCGGTGGTAATGGCTACGACATGTGTGGCGAGCCAAATATTTGTGTCCAGTACCGCCTGCAACATCTCCAGTGTATCGCCGCTGCCGGCGAGATGATGCGCAATTACCAGTGTCACAAATCCCAGCGCGCCCGCGCACGCTGCGCCGATGCCGTCCCGGAAAATACGTTCGAGAATAAGCGCAACAATGACCGCACCCCACCCAATGAAAATAGCGGACGAATAAAGGTTCGTCACCGGGGGGCGCTCCTGCAAATACATGCGCGAGAAGAGACCGAATGTGTGAACGGTGACAGCGAGGAGCAGGAGATAAAACGCCGTGCGATTCAATGGACGGCTCCAGCCAAGCCAGGAAAGGCAGGCAAACAGAAACGCTACCACGTATAGAATCATGCTATGGGTAAATGGATCCGCATGATTGAAGAAAAATTCGTAACGTGCGTGTCGTGCTCCAATCGGTTGTGCTTGCGTGATTCGATTTGTTAGGAGATCGAGGTCTGAGTTGAAGGCGTCGCGATCACCGGATCGATACGTGTCTCCTAGCGACGAATACAGTTTCACCACCGGATCAATTTCCCTCGCTCCGATCGATTGCGTCAGCATTTGACCAATTGAGCGCCAGTCGCCGTTAGCTGGATCTGAGGTCGTCGATTCGGCTAAGGGCGTCGCAGGTGGAACCGCCAGGATGTAAGCCAGCTTCGCCGACTTCTCATATCGCTGCATTAACTCGGCCAGGCGGTCGAGCTCCGCCTGATTGAAGTTCTCTCCCGTCTCACGCGTGCGCGCGACTTTTTCCGCACCGGGTATCCCGCGCTGAAACGCCTCCAGCTCCGCCGCAAAGTTCTCTGTGCCTTCCGGCTGCACGCTGTTCTTCAATCGTTGATAAAGCATGAGCGCATTCCGCAAATTCAAAATCGCGCTTTGATAGGCGGAACGCTCGACCGCTTCCAGCTTCTCCGCTTGCGCACCTTGTTCCCAAATTTGTTTCAGGAACGGCGTCAGCTCGGCAAAGCTGAAATATTTTTGCTCGCTCTGTTGCCAGCCAAACAGACCGAGCACGTCGGCGTTTTGAATGACGAACGCGGGATATTCGTCGGCCACTTGCGCGCGAAAGAGCGTGTCGGCCAGCCATTTAATCGCACTGAGTTGTTGGCCGTCAGCGAGACGCAGCGTTTGTTTCGTGTGAATGATCAAGAGCGAATTGCGCGCAACGGTATCGAGCGGTTTCACGCGGCCGCCCACCTGCACCGGGATTTTTCCGAACCCCACAAGATCGACATCGTCTTTTGGCGGTTTGGGTGGGAACAAACTCGCGGCGATCCAAAGCGCGCCTAACGAACCTACAAATACTGGAAAAAATCGTTTCATGCGATTGCCCTTCGCCGCTGTCGGGCAAAGCCGACGAGGTGATAACCGAATTGAACAAGCAACCCCACGGCCACGATGATGCAGGCGATATACGGCGCGAGAGAGCTCGGATTGTGGACAACCTGGAGAATCGTTGCGGCGTCGTCCTTT
>JAFAJU010000580.1 GCA_019236035.1 Verrucomicrobiota bacterium
CGCTTTAGCTTTCGGTTCTGGGAGGGGTTGGCTGCCCGATCCGAACGCAGCTGTGATCCCAGCTGCAAAAATAAGCCCCACGATTACTGCGCTAGGTTGTTTCATAAACAAGAAGAGTTTTAGGATTGAATGGACGGGATGAATCAATGCCGGAAAGGTAGCAGGGCAGCAACAGAACAACTAACTTTTATTTTGGCGGGAGCAGAGAGTTGAGCTTCTCAATGATCGACTCCATTTGTTGTTTCAACTCTTTAATGAGATTTGGGAGCCGGCGCATTTTCACTTCTCTTTGCATGAATTCTCGCAGCGGGAGAGCAGGAATGCCGATCATCGCGGCGCGCTCCGGAACGTGACTGACGATGCCGGAGCGGGCGTGAATAACGGCGTCATCACCCACGGATACATGATCGGGCAAACCCGATTGGCCCCCGATCACGACACGATTGCCGACCTTTGAGCTACCGCCTAATCCAACCTGGGAGACGATAAGACAATTACCGCCGATCATGGCGTTGTGACCAACCTGAATCAGATTGTCGAGCTTCGAGCCGCGGCCGATCCTCGTTTCTCCAAGTGTTCCCCGGTCGATGCAGGTTCCGGCTCCAATCTCCACGTCATCCTCGATGATCACGTTACCCAGGGAGTTGATTCGAATGAGCTCAGTGTTAAAGCTCCGAACTTCCCCGGTCTTACGTACAGATTCGACGCTCCCTGGTTCCGGCGTCACGAACGCAAACCCGTCCCCGCCAATCGTCACATTCGGCTGAAGGATCACCCGACTACCGATCTCGCATCGATCGCCAATGCGAACGCCCGCGTGGAGTAGGGTGTGGTCACCGACGCTTACTTCGGCACCCACGCTTACATTGGACACCAACCTGCAGCCTTGCCCAATCCGGCTGTTCGGACCCACCCAACAAAATGGGCCGATGCGAACGTCCTGACCGATACTGGCGGTCGGGTCAATCGCCGCGCAAGGATGTACCCCTGGCGCGACGTGCACTGGCCTTTCGAAAAGTTGCGTTAACTTGGCCAAGACCAGTCTCGGGCGGCTCACCACGATCTGATTGCGAGCCGGCAGATTCTCGATATCGGCCGGTACGACGGCGTTCACAATCTTGCCCGACTCGAAAATCGATGCCTCTTTGGGCGATAACACAAAAGCAAGATCGGAATCCCCCTGGGCAACTGCGGGATGCACTACCCGGCTAACCGAAACAGAACCGTCGCCGCGCATTTCTCCTCCGATAAAGTCGGCGATTTCGCCCAAGGTCTTCATAGGGGAGACTAATTGCGTCATTCAGTGAGGAGTTCAATACTCGGCTTAGGTTGAGCCTGCATCGCTCAAAAATCTCTGAAGATTTTTGAGCGATGCAGGCTAAGCACAAATCTGTCGCATCATTGATCGGATTCGGTTAATCGTAAAAACCTAAGCGCTTCGCCAAGAACCCGCTGCCTAGCTTTCGCCCCTTATGCAGCCACCAAACAGTGACGCTCAACACCGCGATTTCGAATTGGCCACTTTAGAGCCGCTGGCTCGCGAGATGCCAACCGTCGATACCGCCATTGCCGAGATCGCCCGGCTTTCGGCACAACTTACCCTGCCCAAAGGCACGATCCATGTCATCAGCGACATCCATGGCGAAGACAAAAAACTCCGTCACGTGATCAACAACGCCTCGGGAACGTTGCGCCCGCTGGTGGAGCGGCTATTCAAGGAGCGGATGCCGCCTGACCAGTTTCAGGAGTTTCTGACCTTGATCTTTTATCCGGCCGAGGTGGTTGAAAGGCTCGAGCAGACCCTTCGGAATCCGCAAGACCAAAAGGCGTATGCCATGCGAACGCTACGCGACCTGTTTGATGTGGTGCGCGTGCTGGCAGCACGACGCACAACCGACCAGGCAACCTGCCTCCTGCCTGCTGAATTTCGCCAATTGTTGGTTGAGATCCTGCACGCACCCTCTACTGAGCGGGAGCAAGATTATATTGAAGCAATTGTCGATGAGCTCGTTCGTCGCGGCCGGGTGCTGCACTTGATTCATTTAACCGGCCGCGTGGTCCGCAACCTGGCGATCGATGAATTGATTATAGCCGGAGACTGCTGGGATCGCGGACCCCGCGGTGACCGCGTAGTCGACTATCTGATGCAACAGCCAAACGTTTCATTCGTCTGGGGTAACCACGACATGGCCTGGTTAGGTGCTTGCCTCGGCCACGAAGCGCTGATTTGCCAGGTGTTGAGGATCTCCCTCCGTTATCGCCGGCTCCTCCAACTGGAGGAAGGCTACGGAATCCCGGTCGAGCCCCTCAATTTGCTGGCGCGCACGGTTTACGCCGATGATCCGGCAACCTGTTTCCAGGTCAAAGGTTCGGGAATGCGAGACAACGCTATGATGGCTCGCATGCAAAAGGCTGCCGCTGTGATGCAGTTCAAACTTGAGGGACAGGTGATTGCCCGCAACCCCGACTGGCACATGGACCATCGCCGCCTTTTGCATCGAATGAATCTCAAGTCGGGAACGATCGAAGTGGATGGTGTCGAATACCCACTCAGCGATGTGAATTTTCCGACCATCGATCCGAGCAATCCGTACGAGCTGACAGCCGAGGAACGCCTGTGCGTTCGCCGCGTTCGTAGCTCGTTTCTGGCTAGTCAGAAGCTTTGGAACCAAATGCGTTGGATGGTCGCCCTGGGTGCTATGTATCTGCGGCGGGAAGAGCACTTGATCTTTCACGGATGCGTTCCGGTTGATGAGCAAGGGGAGTTTTTGCCGATGATCATCGACGGCCGCCCCTACACTGGGATTGCACTGTTCAAAGCAATCGAAAACGTCGTTTATCGGGTGATCGATGCGAAAACACGCGGAGATCTTGATCTACTCTGGTACCTCTGGAGCGGCCCGGAATCCCCCCTCTTTGGAAAGGATCGCATCGCTACGCTCGAACGCGATCTGATCTCCGACAAGCGACCTCATCAGGAAACTAAAAATCCTTATTTCCGCCTTATCCACGAACCCTGGTTCTGTGACAAGATCCTTGCTGAATTCGACGTCGAACGCGAGCAGGGTTTGATCGTTAACGGGCATGTTCCCGTTGAGGTCGAAAAGGGGGAATCCCCTTTGAAACGGAGCGGTAAAGCGATTACGATCGACGGCGCGTTTTCGGAAAGTCTCGGGGACCATGGATTTACATTAGTGCTCGAACCGCATCAGACGTTTTTGGCCCGGCACTATCACTTCGAATCTGTCGAGGCCGCAATTCTCCGCGGTGCGGATATCATCCCGAGCATTACGGTTGTGCGCGATTGGGGCCGGCCGAAGCACCTAGCTGAGAGCCAACGCGGCCGGCGTCTCGAATCGACGATCGCACAATTGGAACGCCTCATCGAAGCCTATCGGAATCACGAACTCAGGGAGCTGCCGGCTCGGTAGGGCGAAGCGACGCGGTGTGACATGGGCGTCTCGCCCGTGATCTTCGGCGGCGTACGGCGTCTGGCGGTTGGTTGCTGGAGGGCTGATATCAGCGCTCCAGCGCTAGCCCGCGCCTCATGGCAAACCGTCTAAAAATCCCGCGCTGGTAGTGAATTCGACCTTTTCAATGAAAGTCAGACCGATTCAGACACCGATTGTTCCAAGTAAACATTTTCTTTTAACCATTGGAGAAATCCCTCTCGCGTCCGGGAGATCCCATCCCAACGTTTATAGAAAGCGTTGTCCCTGTCGTAGTAGCCCATGGCATAAGAGGGCGAGGCGCCGCCTGGCACTTTGACGACGGCGTCTACGGTCCAGAACGGCAGAATTGAGGCATTTGGGGTCGCGCCCAGATCTTCAACTATCTCCTCGACAGTGACAACAACTCGCTCAGCGGAAAGGGCCGCTTCTTTCTGAACGCCAACAATGCCCCACATCAAAACGTTGCCACGGTGATCGGCTTTCTGCGCATGGATGATGGTGACTTGTGGCCGCAGAGCCGGCACTGCCGCTAATCGTTCCCCAGTGAACGGGCATTCCACGAAACGAATGTTGGGATTGTACCGAGGCAAATCCGTGCCGGTATACCCGCGCAAAATCGAAAACGGTAAACCGGAGGCGCCCGCGGTGTAGGCCGAAGCCAAGGCGGCATGACTGTGTTCCTCGATCTGAAGCGGGGCCGGCCAGTCATTCTCGATGGCGTCGCGAAATCGATGTAAAGACCCGACTCCGGGATTTCCACCCCAGGAAAAAATCAGTTTTCGAACACATCCGGCACCGATCAACTGGTCATAAATGAGGTCAGGAGTCATGCGGATCAGCGTCAGATTTCGCTTTCGCTGTCGAATGATTTCGTGTCCCGCGGCAAATGGAATGAGATGAGTGAAGCCTTCGAGCGCAACAGCATCGCCGTCGCGGACGAACTCATGAATCGCCTGCGCGAGGGTGGTAGTCAGCGGTTTAGGGGTTTTAGGCATTTGGCGGAATCCGGCTAGCTACTTTAGTGGATAGCAAAGGGGGACAGGGTTGGCGGCTGCTGCAACAAACTGGGTGGTCTGGTACGATTAGCGTACTTATGTGCGATATTTATCTATCCAGGTTTTCGCCTTAGGCGTCAAGCGGTTTTGTGCGCACAGATTTCCCGTTTGACACCGGGCAGCGGCGCAGCATCTTCTCTATGCGAACAAAAGTGCGTATATCGCACCCTTTCCTTACCCGGAAAAAAGCGTTCCTAATTTCAAGAGCCATTTCCCCATGAAAGATGCCTTCGTCTGCGATGCTCTCCGTACCCCATTCGGCCGCTACGGCGGAACTCTGGCTAGTCTGCGCGCCGACGACCTGGCCGCCCTCCCAATCCGCGCCCTCATGGAACGCAACCCGAAAGTTGACTGGTCCGCCGTCGATGACGTGGTTTATGGCTGCACTAATCAGGCCGGCGAAGACAACCGCAACGTCGGCCGAAACGCGGAAATTTTCGATACGACCATTGGTTGGCGCTTCGTTAACCCGCTCATGCAAAAAATGTTCGGCACGGATTCCATGCCCGAGACAGGCGAAAACGTAGCGGAACAGTTTCGAGTTAGCCGAAGGGATCAGGACGCCTTTGCGTATCGCAGCCAGCACCGCTGGGCCGCCGCACACAAATCAGGGTTCTTTGCTCGGGAAACCGTGGCGGTGCAAGTTCCCCAAAAGAATCATGGGGTTCGCACCCGCTCCCGCCTCGCGCAAGATTCTCGAGAAGACCGGTCTGAAGCTTTCGAATATCGCTTTTCTTGAATTAAACGAGGCCTTTGCCGCACAAGCCCTGGCAGTGACTCGCGATCTGGGTTTACCGGATGGCGCCGACCACGTGAACCCGAACGGCGGTGCAATCGCCATCGGACATCCTCTTGGAGCAAGCGGCGCGCGCCTGATCACTACTGCGATCAACCAGCTGGAGGTTACTGGCGAGCGTTATGCGCTTTGCACAATGTGTATCGGGGTCGGCCAGGGTATTGCCGTCATTTTGGAACGTTGCTAGCCTGCATCGCTCATAAATCTTTAGAGATTTTTGAGCGATGCAGGCTATGGCAGCAGAATTTCCAGCAACGCTGGCAAATTCCGCTGCATTTTA
>JAFAJU010000140.1 GCA_019236035.1 Verrucomicrobiota bacterium
TGGCACTGAGAAGCAACTGACCCAGGCTGACGAAACGCCCGCTCAGAATCCAAACGCGCCCGTCAAACAATCTCCCGGACAGGACGGAACCGGGCACCAGCACCGGCATCCCCAAGGAACCGAGCAACCGGGAGGAGGCTCCCCGCCCGCCATCGCAAATCAAGGGTAGCATAAGACTACAAACGACGTGCCAATGTTTCCAAGAATGATTGTCCATGGAATGAGAGGCCTCGATTGCTGTTATGAATGTTTCTGAACCCTTTATTCGGAGACCAATCGCCACGTCGCTCTTGATGGCCGGGGTCATCATGCTCGGGCTTCTCGGTTACTTTCTCCTGCCGATTGCGTCTTTGCCGCAGGTCGACTTTCCGACTATCCAAGTGGTCACCCGGTACCCCGGAGCCAGCCCGGAGGTAATGACCTCAGCCGTGACGACACCTTTGGAGTCGCAATTCGACCAGATCAGCGGGCTGACCTCCATGAGTTCCACAAGCTCGTTCGGCGTCAGCACGATCACGCTGCAGTTCGATCTGAATCGGGATATAGACGTTGCCGCGCAAGATGTGCAGGCGGCTATTAACGTCTCCAGAGGCTATCTGCCGAACGATCTTCCAAACCTGCCGACCTATAATAAGGTTAACCCTGCAGACACCCCGATTCTCACACTGGCACTCACGTCCGAATCTCTGCCTATCGCCAAGGTAAATGATTTTGCAGATACGCTTTTAGCTCAAAAGCTAAGCCAGGTCTCAGGGGTCGGACTAGTGACTATCGAAGGAAATCAAAAGCCTGCGGTGCGTATCCAGTTTAACCCCGCGGCGATGGCGTCGCTTGGCATGGGGCCTGAGGACCTACGCAATGCCATTACTCAAGCGAACGTAGACGCGCCCAAGGGGAGCTTCAATGGCGCTCGACAGTCCTACATGATCGGCTCAAACGACCAGCTCATGACTGCGGACGCTTACCGACCTTTGATCATTGCCTATCGAAATGGCGCGCCAGTTAAGCTTAGCGATATCGCGAATGTCGTTGACAGCGTCGAGGACGAACAACTGGCGGCCTGGGTTGGGAGCAAGCCTGCTGTTCTGGTTGATATTCAACGGCAACCGAACGCAAATATCATTCAGACAGTTGACCGCATCAAAAAATTGCTTCCGAAGTTGACTGCCTCAATTCCGCCGGCGGTCAAAGTTTCTATCCTGACAGACCGGACGGAAACAATTCGAGCCTCGGTCCGCGACGTCCAATTTACCCTGATTCTGACCGTCGGTCTGGTAGTCCTCGTAATCTTCCTATTCCTGCGCAGACTCTGGGCTACGGTCATTCCAAGCGTGGCATTGCCTCTCTCGCTGATCGGAACGTTCGGAATCATGTACCTCTCCGGGTTCAGCCTGAACAACCTTTCACTCATGGCGTTAACCATCTCGACAGGGTTTGTCGTTGACGACGCCATTGTGATGATAGAGAACATCTTTCGTTACATCGAAGCCGGTGAATCGCCTTTGGAAGCGGCTCTGAAGGGTTCTCGACAAATCGGATTCACGGTCATCTCACTCAGCTTTTCGTTGATTGCCGTTTTCATCCCGCTGCTTTTTATGACTGGAATTGTAGGCCGGTTATTCAGGGAGTTTGCGATTACGCTCAGCGTGGCGGTCATCGTGTCGGCGATTGTTTCACTGACGCTGACACCGATGATGTGCGCGAAGTTCTTGAAGCCGATGGACCACAGCAAACAGGGCAAGCTCTTTCGGTGGAGTGAAAGAGCATTTGAAGGCATGCTCAATTTTTATGACGTCGGATTGAAATGGGTCTTACGCCATCGGCTCTTTACTCTCCTTGTCGCGATCGCAACGCTGGTAGCGACAATTTATCTCTACCTGGTGGTGCCGAAAGGATTGCTGCCCAACCAGGACACCGGAGAGATCATCGGAGTAACGGACGCAGCTCAGAACATCTCGTTTAAAGCCATGCTGGAGCGGCAACGGGAGGTCTCCGACATCGTTGCAAAGGATCCGGATGTGCAGCGCGTTGCGGCATTTGTGGGAGCGGGAACGGTCAACGCAACAGTAAACACCGGGCGCTTGTATATGGTTTTGAAACCACGAGACGAACGCCAGTCCAGCGCAGACCAGATCATGGCGCGCTTGCGTCATGCGACCAAGGATATTCAAGGGATCTCCCTTTTCATGCAATCGGTGCAGGATTTGCAGATCGACACCAAAGTCAGCCGAACTCAGTATCAATATATCCTCGAGGACAGCAGCTCGGCAGAACTAGCCGAATGGACGCCAAAGTTTTTGGACCGACTCAAAAAGGTGCCCGAACTTAGCGACGTCGCCAGCGACCAACAAACCAGCGGTTTGCAAACGGTTATTGACATCGACCGCGAAAAGGCTTCACGGCTGGGCGTCCAGATCGATGCTATCGATAACGTTTTATATGATAGTTTTGGACAGCGCCAGATCTCGATCATATTTACTCAGCTGAATCAGTTCTGGGTCGTCCTCGAGGCAGCACCTGAGTTCAGAGATTCGCCCAATGTGCTGGATAAAATCTACGTTAACGCGGCCGGTTCTCAGCAAGCGGGCAGCGTTTCCAGCCCCGGATCAATTACAGCCAATGGGGCCATCACCACCGGTGGGCCGGAAGTCCCGTTGTCGGCATTTGCGACCATGCGGACAACCACGGCGCCTCTATCAATTCTCCATCAGAATTTGTTTCCCGCGGTAACCATCTCCTTCAATCTGGCGCCCGGAAGCTCTCTTGGTCAGGCCGTGAAGTCCATCGAAGCAGCCAAAGCCGAAATCGGTTTGCCGGACACCATCGCTACCAGCTTTTCTGGAACTGCCGCGGAATTTCAGTCCTCGTTGCAATCTGAGCCGTACCTGATTTTGGCGGCGATTGTCGTCATCTACATCGTGCTTGGTGTGTTATACGAAAGCTACATTCATCCAATTACCATTCTCTCGACCTTACCTTCCGCGGGCGTCGGGGCACTTCTGGCGCTGTTACTTTATCGGATGGATTTTTCGCTGATCGCTTTGATCGGAATCATTCTGCTGATCGGGATTGTGAAGAAGAACGCCATCATGATGATCGACTTTGCACTCGATGCGGAACGCGAGGAAGGCAAGACTCCGGAGGAATCGATCTACCAGGCCTGTCTGCTTCGGTTTCGGCCGATTATGATGACCACGATGGCGGCGCTCCTTGGCGCGCTTCCGCTCGCCATCCAGGGGGGCACCGGCGCAGAGCTTCGCAAACCGCTAGGCATAACTATCGTCGGTGGTTTGCTGGTCTCTCAATTCCTTACGCTCTACACGACTCCGATCATCTACCTTTACATGGATAAGATTGGGAAGTTCCTGAGCCGGCGGCGCCAGAAACCGAAGGTAAAGGCAGAAGAGCTCGAACCAGCACTAATGCCATGAAAGTAGCGGGTAACAGCGGTCGCCCGGGAGCGCGACCCTAGCGCTGACTATGAATATCTCTGAACCGTTTATCCGCCGGCCGATCGCCACTTCGCTCCTTGCTGCCGGGTTGATGCTCTCAGGTTTGGTGGCGTATCGGTTTTTGCCGGTTGCACCGTTGCCACAGGTTGATTTTCCAACAATTAACGTGAGCGCCAACTACCCGGGCGTAGATCCTGAAACCGCCGCGACCTCACTCGCTGCGCCTCTGGAACGCAGGTTCGCTAACATCGCCGGCGTCAATGAAATCACCTCAACCAGTCAATTAAACGGTACGCGGATTACCTTGCAGTTCGATCTCAGCCGAGATATCAATGGAGCCGCGCGCGACGTTCAGGCGGCAATTAATGCGGCCTCGAGCGAACTGCCACCCGGTCTCCCCAGCCCGCCGACCTACCGAAAGGCTAACCCGAACGATACTCCGGTTTTAATCCTCGCACTAACATCGGACGCGGTCCCGCTGTCACAAATTTACAATCAGGCGGAGGAACTGCTTGTGCCTGCAATCTCGCAGGTGCCCGGAGTCAGTGAGGTTGATGTAGGCGGCGGAGCCAAGACCGCGGTTCGCGTACAAGTC
>JAFAJU010000228.1 GCA_019236035.1 Verrucomicrobiota bacterium
AGCAGTGTTACACCTTATGGGATGAGATTTTTGGTGGCGCGGCTCTGGCCTGCATCGCTCACAAATCTTCAAAGATTTGTGAGCGATGCAGGCCAGAGCCGCGCCACCAAAAATCTAAATACGAACAAACAAAGATCCTGAAAATGCCTAACCGATCCCCCCTCAAAGCGCTCGCTATCCTAGTGGTCATTTCGCAAGCGCCTTTTTCCGCTAAAGCCGCCGAAAAAAGCCTGGAAGTCTTCTCCTGGTGGACGTCCGGAGGCGAGTCTGCTGCGCTCGGTGCTTTGTTTGATGTTTATAAGAAACAAGACCCGGGCGTTGAAATTATCAATGCAACCGTTGCGGGTGGCGGTGGTTCTGCGGCGCGCCCGGTATTACAAACGCGCCTCGCCGGTGGCAATCCGCCTGACACTTGGCAAAGTCATCCTGGCTTCGAGTTGCTGGATCAATACGTAGAACCCGGTTATTGCGAGCCAATCACAGAGCTCTACAAGAATGACGATTGGGATAAAGCTTTTCCGAAGGAGTTGGTCATTAACTTGATGACCAAGAATCGGCAGATCTACGCCGTGCTCGCGGGGATCCATCGAGGGAACGTCCTTTGGTATAATACGAAACTGCTCGAGCAGAACGGAATCAAGGTTGGCGATCAGATGACGCTCGACCAGTTCTTTGCCGCCTGTGATAAGCTGAAATCAGCCGGTATTTCGGCGCTGGGAGTAGGTGATTCGGGTATTTGGGCCTCGGCGCAGCTCTTTGAAAACACGCTCCTTGGGGTCATCGGGCCGAAGGGCTGGACCGACTTGTTCAGCGGCGCAATGCAGTGGGACGACCCGAGGGTAAAAGAGGCTATGAAGCTGTTTGCCAAGATGCAGGATTACGTGAACCCCGATCACGCGGCTCTGAGTTGGGATCAGGCGATCAAAGAGCTCATGGAAGGTAAGGTAGCATTTAGTTCGATGGGTGATTGGGCCGATGGCGAGTTTACAAAGGCCAATCTAAAAGAGCGGGAAGATTTCGGTTGGGTGAGCCATCCCGGTACTGCCGGTTCCTTTATCATTGTGGCGGACGGCTTCACCTTGGCCAAAAATGCCCCGCACAAAGAGGCCGCAATTGCCTGGCTGAAGAGCGTCGGCAGCCGGGAAGCCCAGGAAGCGTTTAACCCTCTAAAGGGCTCCATACCGGCTCGGACCGATGTCGACCGCTCGAAATTTGATGGTTACCATCAATGGTCAATGGATTCCTTCGCGAAGGACAAGCCAATTCCGAGCTGTGTTCACGGTGAAGCGGCTCCGGCGGCGTTCCAGCAGGCACTCAACGACGCAGTCACCACCTTTTTGGTGGACAAAAATATCGACAACTTCGCCAATGCACTTGTGTTGGCGGCTAAAGAATCCCAGTCGGCAAAATAGCCGATGGGCCCGGTGCGAGGACTTCGGCGAGCTCAGTCGAGCCGCTCCGCCCGAGCCGAATGTCGTGGTGCGCGCCTTTTTGGAGGGGCGGTGCTTGCACCGCCTTCGGCCAACAGGCCGAACGGACCCGACCACCCATCGACGACGACCCCGCGAAGGAGCTGCAAGCAGCTCCCCTCCAGGTCCAATTGTTTTAGCCACGCTTTCTCGCTGTTCCCGCCGGTTGCGCGGTGGCTGCTACGACGGAGCGTAGCCCGACGTGGCAAAAGGGGAAACGGGGCGAAGTCGGGAGCCTCGCTCTACCTTCGTGCGAGGGTGCGAGAGGGCAGCTCAGCAAACATCCATCGGTACTCAGCCTCAAACTGCAATCTGCTCCAGAATCCCCAGCTTCTAGCCACAATTTCCACCGACGTCTGGGAGGGGTCGGACGACAGCAGGGCCGTTCGAGCGCGATGAAGTCTGTACAATAGCAGATACCTCCTCGGATCGATCCTGAGAAGCTCGCGAAAGGCAAGTCGGAGCAGTCCAGGGCTGACACCGATCGCCGCGCAGAGTTGTATTAAATGGATGGGTTGGTCTGGATGACTCTCTAAGAATTCTTCGGTTCGGCGGATGATACAGCCAAAGTTTTCGTAGTCTCTCGGGTCCTGATTAGAGAGGCGTTGGGTCGCTCTATGGATGATAGCCAATAGAGATTCCTCCAGCGAATGTTCAAACATTTGCCGAACGGTTGCGCTGTTTAACAGCGCTGGTTTCGACTCAATCAGGGCCTGAAGTTGTGTGAGTCGCTTTTCGATTTCAAAAAAGTGAATCGCCGGAACTTGCAGCTGGTGACAGCCACTCTGGAGCTGTCCAATGACGGCCCGATGACACCGGTCCAGAAGCAGCTCCATTCGTTCGAGCGGGATCGAAATGAAAGCGCATGCGAACTCTCTTGGCTCTGCCCCAAAGTGCTCGTGCCCGGGACCGTAAGTGATAATTGTGGAACCTTGCGATGCATATCCGTTCCAGAGGCAGGCTTGCGATCCGCCGAGCTGAATAAGGAGTGCCAAGCGATCAGGAGCGTTCGCCGCTCTGGACATGCTGGTCTGATTCAGATGAATAAACTGGACCGTCGTGCCGCCGAGAGCTGCCAGAGACAGGTCTCCGCGAAATCGTCCACAACCCTGCTGTACCAGCTCGAGATTGGCGTGCCGGACGGCCGCACTGAGATGATCGCTATCGGTAAAAACATCATGTCGGGCATAACTCGGAGCGTCGACGCGCGAGCCGTTCTGGGTTACGTTCTGAGTGGAATTTCCCGGAATCTCCCGAGGCATACGCTAAACCCCGATATGGAGACACTTACCACGTCCGATTGACTGCTGAGTCGGCTGTTCTTTCAATCTCCAAGCCCTGT
>JAFAJU010000242.1 GCA_019236035.1 Verrucomicrobiota bacterium
GACATTGATCTGACATTGGCGGTGAGTTCAGCCGTCGGGATTCCGGTTATCGCAAGCGGAGGTGCCGGTAAGCTGGAACATCTGTTGCAGGTGCTTCAGAGCGGGAAGGCCGATGCAGTTTTAGCGGCGAGTATTTTCCACTTCGGGGAGTATACCGTGGGAGACGCGAAGCGATTCCTGACGGCGCACGGCGTGCCGGTCCGCCTTTAGCCTGCATCGCTCCGAGCGCGGCGTAACCGCGCTCGGAGCGATGCAGGCTAGGTGCATTCCGGACATTTGCCGAAGAATTCGAGCGAATGACGGATCTCCGAAAAGCCGTATTGCTTTCCGATTTTGCGCTCCACTCTTTCCACCGGACAAGAATCAATCATCAGAGTCACCCGCCCACATTCAGTGCAGATGATATGATCGTAATGCTGCTGCGGATTGACCAGCTCGTAGTAGCTGCAGGGACGATTTAAGTGAACTTTTTGAGCGATCTGCAAACTCTCCAAGAGAGTCATGACCCGGAAGACAGTCGCATAGTCCGGGGCGTCACCAGCGACTCTGGCTCGCCTCTGAATCTCGTCGAGCGAAAGCGGTTTGCTCGCGCGAAGCAAGGTATCAAGAATCTGCATGCGATTTTTAGTGATCCGCATGCCATTTGCTCGCAAGAGCTCGACAATCGCGCCCAAAGACAGCTCCTTTAGCGGAGACTGGTTTGTATGTGTGGGGCGAGTCATGAAACTCCAGTTTACGTTAGCCGGCAGGCGCATTCAAGTGAGCCCGGGAAGCCAACGCGCCAGTGATTCGAGCCCTTTCGTGAAAGAGAGATGCTCGGCTGCAGTTGTTCCGAGGGCGGCCAACTGTTCTCTGTAGAAATTGTCGTCATGCATTAGTTGCCAGGTCAGTTCGGTCAGCTGGTCAAGCGTTCGTCCATGACCATGCAACGCTGGAAAAGCGACTCTTTCGACCGCTCCGTTTCCGCCGACCGTCGGGATCCGGCAGAGTAAACTATCGCCCGCTACTTGACCCGGGACGGAGCTTAGGTCGAACTGCAGCACAAGCCGATGGCCCGCCATCAGCTTCAGGTATTTTGGGTACGGCAACGGTGCTGCTACCGTCAATTGATCTTCCGGGAACTTCAGGGCCTGCAATCGGCGCAGCCCTGCGCGGCCTTCTGCATTAATCACGGTGACGGGCACGGAAAGAGTTCGCGCTGCACACAAGGCCAGGAGATGGTTGCGCGAAAGCACCCGGAATTCGCGTGTGCCAATAAACAGTCCGCGCCGTTGCTCCGGAGGCCGGGAAAAATTCCAAGCGGCAAACTCTGCCGGGTAGGGTGTCGGGATATGGACTGTTCGCTTGGATACTGCGGCGAAGAGCGGAATCAGATCGGGCGTACTGGAGAGACACAGGTCCGCCGTTGAGGCGATCTCACGAAAGAGTTGAAAACGTTTTCGGCGTACCAACTGGCCAGCAACCTGTTGAGTTCCTGATTCCTTGAACGACACGGCCACAAAGCATCCGTGCGCTTTGAGTATCCTAAAAGCGTGTTGCGCCTCGGTGAGATCGCCGCGCAATAACAGCAGCACGCTCCGGTGCCGTGCGGCGAGTTCGGTGCTTCGATAGAATGCTCCGTTCGTGCACGCTGCGTAGGCGTGATAGTTTACCGGAGGATGAACCGTTTCGGACGGCTGACCGGGGCCGGATTCGAAGCTTTGATCGGGATCTCGCCCACCTGGGTTCAACACGGCGAGCCCGGAGAGCGTCGCGAAGTTCACAAGCACAGAAGTCTAGCCAGAAAGCCCTCAATGCCGCAAGGCTCACCGCGAAGTGCTGTCGCTCAGTGGCACGATCAGCACCGGACACTTGGCTCGCCGCATAACCCCGTCGGCTACGCTACCGAGGAACAGGTGAGACAACGGACCCCGGCTATGGGACCCGAGAACGATAAGATCAACCCGCGAATTTTCTGCTTGAGCCAATATTAGGTCGACTGGAGGACCCTGAACTTGCACTATCGCTGATTCTAGCCCGATCGTAGAGATCATCTCTTGGAGGCGCCCAAAGCTTTCTGCGTAATCGGGTGGTGCCGTTTCCTGTGTCGCGGGTACCGGAATCGTATCTGGAGCTGTGCCTAACCCCAGTAGTTGCGGTGTGACCTCCGTCGCATGCATCAGGATGATTTTGCTTTGAAACGGTTTCGCCAGATGAACCGCCGCCTTGACCACCTTAAGCGTCACGTCCGAAAAATCGACGGGAACAAGAATTGTTTTCATGACACTTCAATCCACGCGAGGAGACACTAGAAGCCAAGAAGGCAAGAATTCAAGAAGGCAAGAATTCAGGAGTTGCAGGAGTTCAGGAGTCAGGAGTTCGAGTTCAGACTCACGAGTTGAGGAGTCGTCCCAGCCGTGGGTAAACTATTCCGCAGTGTTAGCAATCGATTTAGGCTGCATATTGTTTTCCAAAGCAACCGAAGGTTCTTAGCTACTGAACTCCTGTAACTCCTGAACTCCTGAATTCTTCCTCCTTGGCTTCTCGTAGACTTTCCAAATACCCCGACGAAATTAGGCTGATGGACGATCTCTTTGATGGGGGGGATGGAGACAAAGCTGCCCTCGATCCGAGTGCCCCACTTGCGGCGCGAATGCGACCCCGTTCGCTCGACGAATTTGTGGGGCAACAGCATATCCTGGGGGTTGGCAAACTGCTTCGTCGCGCGATCGAATCTGACCGGCTAACGTCCATTATTCTCTACGGCCCGCCAGGTGTCGGAAAGACGAGTCTGGCACAAATCATTGCCTCGACAACGCAAAGTCGGTTTGAAAGGCTCAGTGGCGTAGAGAGTTCCGTTGCGGATATTCGCCGGGTTGCCGCGGCGGCGGCATTGAGACGGCGAACAAAAGGTGGGCGGACAATTCTGTTTGTCGATGAGATTCACCGCTTTAATAAAGCACAGCAAGATGTCCTTTTGCCCGACGTCGAAAACGGCAATGTGCGCTTGATCGGTGCAACTACACATAACCCTTTCTTTTATGTAAACAGCCCGCTCGTATCGCGATCGCAGGTATTCGAACTTGAACCGCTTTCCCGTGAGGACCTGGTACAGGTCCTGGACAGGGCGTTGGGTGATCCAGAACGCGGCTTTGGTAGACTGAAGATCAAAGCGGATCGGGCTGCGCTGGAGTTTCTGGCGGAAGTGAGTGATGGCGACGCGCGGCGCTGTTTGAACGCTTTGGAGATCGCTGTTCTCACCACGGCGCCGGGCGAGGACGGCTTGGTTCATCTGGACCGGTCTGTGGCCGAGCAGAGCATTCAGAAGAAAGCGGTCGTGTATGACGCTGATGAGACTGGACACTACGACACCATTAGCGCGTTCATTAAGAGCCTGCGTGGTTCGGACCCGGATGCCGCACTTTATTGGCTTGCGAAAATGCTGTATGCGGGAGAAGAGGTTCGGTTCATAGCCCGCAGGATTGTGATTGCCGCCAGCGAAGATGTCGGAATGGCGGATCCGAATGCATTGGTGGTGGCTGTCGCGGCACAGCAGGCCGTTGAATTTGTTGGGTTGCCGGAGGCCCGGATACCACTTGCGCACGCTGCGGTTTACGTCGCGACTGCACCAAAAAGCAACCGGGTCTACGAAGGGTTCAACAAAGCTATGGAGGATATACAGGAAGGCCGGATCCTCGCTGTCCCAACCTACCTTCGAGGGAAGGGTTCGAAACTTCTCGGCGGTGGCGCCGGATACAAATACGCTCACGACTATGAAGGAGGCTACGTGCCGCAAGCTTATCTACCGGAGGGCCGCGTTTACTATCAGCCGACAGAAAATGGATTCGAGCGCCGGATCAAAGAGCGTTTAGACTACTGGCGCCAGTTGTTCGAGCAGCGAGACAAAAGTACCGACCCCTAGCCCGCAAAAAATGACGCGCAAGATGGATCCTTATTTGCGGGCTAATATCCGGGCGGCAATTTTCGACCTTGACGGTGTGGTCATCGATTCCGAGCCGATTCATGAATTGTCGCTGGTGATAGTCAGCGAGGAGTTGGGACGGCGAATTTCCTGGGAGGAAACGAAGCAATTCAAGGGATCGACCGAATTGGACTGCGCCCGGCTCTTAATAGAAATTACCGGGACAAACGAGCGAGACTTGCAGAAGGTCTGCCGATTGCGACTAGAGGCATTCCGCAGTCATTATAACGAAATTAAGCTCGTCGCGGGTGTGCTCGAGTTTCTCGAACTCTGCCAACGGGCGGGATGGTCGACTGCGCTAACCACCTCTGCACCGCGAGAGTTCCAGGAATTGGCTTTCGATCAGTTTGATTTATCGCGATACTTTCAGATCGCGATAACGGGCGATGACGTCAAACGTGGCAAGCCTGATCCGGAGCCTTATTTGAAAACGGCCGAGAAACTCGGCCGCACGCCTGCTGATTGCCTGGTCATTGAAGACTCCAAAAACGGAGTTCGATCCGCAAAGGCCGCCGGCTGTATAACGGTCGGCCTAGCAACTTCCTTTGCGGCGGATACCTTGGCAGCAGCCGGTAGCGATCTGGTGGTGGGAACTTTTGAAGAATTAGGCAGAATCCTTTGGCCATTCGAGCAGCGTCGTGGCAAGCAGGCGTGCGCCGATTAGAAGAGCCTTCTCATCGATATCGAACGTCGAAGTATGCAGGGGGGTGACTTCTCGACCGGCCGCTTTTACGCCCAGGGTCAACATGCAACCAGGAACGACGGGCAGGTAATCAGCAAAGTCCTCACTCCCCATGCTTGGCGGCTGGCCGGTCACGACGTTGTCCGGGCCGAGCAATCGGCGAGCTACCGAGGCGAACAGAGCGGCAATGCGCGAATCGTTCACCATTCCCGGTAACAAGCTTTCGAACGTTGGGGATACAGTTGCTCCAAACGATTGTGCAACTCCAGCACAGAGCCGTTCGACAGTCTCCCGAGCTCGTATGGCAACCGAAGAACTCATCGAGCGAATGGTGCCCTCCAATGAAACGATGTCGGGTATGACATTCGCCGCATGCCCACCATTGATCACGCCAATTGTCACCACGATCGGGTCACGCGCGTCCGTTTGCCGCGGTATGACTTGATAAAGCAATGTGATCAAGTTCGCCGCCGTGGCGATGGGATCCACCGTCGTGTGAGGGCGGGCACCATGACCTCCACGGCCCCGAACCGCGATGGTAAAATCCTGACAAAAAGCACTCCGCGGTCCGGCGGTGACGCCAGCTTGTCCGACTGGCAGGGTCGGATCTACGTGAAGTGCGATGACGGCATCAACCCCTTCGAGCGCCCCGTGCGCCACCATTTCCCGCGCGCCGCGACCTGTTTCCTCGGACGGCTGAAAGATGCTTCGCCAGCCGAACGGCAGTGGTCGTGCGCGATAAAGGGCCAGCGTCATCCCGAGCAGGATCGCGGTATGCGCATCGTGACCACACGCGTGCATGACACCCGATTCTTTTGAACTGTATCGAACTTTATTCTCCTCCTGAATCGGCAGCGCGTCGATATCTGCACGGACAGCAACGACCGGCGCTCCTGCAGCAGATGACGTCACGATTTCTGAGATGACCCCGCGCTTTCCCGGTCCAACCCGATGGGGAATGCGCGCGGCGGCAAGTCGTTTAGTCAGGTAAGCTGTCGTGGCGAACTCCTGCCCGCTTAACTCGGGGCGCTGATGAATATGGCGCCGGATTTGCAAGAGCTGAGGGGCGATCCGGTTCAGTTGCGCTTCGACTCGCTTCAGAACGCCGTCCTGCTTACCGGAAGATTGATGTGGGGAGCTCAAGTGTTGTGCGACATCATGCCATGATTGCGTCAACCTGCGACACAATCCGTTTCCTAAGAAGCAGCTTCAGCTCCTTTTGAGCTTTCCTGAACGAGTGGCTGGTCTTCATGGTGACACCTTTGACGCGGACTCGGTACTTGGCTCCAAAAATCGTATTAATCTTTTCAATGGAGATTTCTTCGTATCGCCAATGGGGAATACCGTCCGATATCGAATAGGCTAATTCTACGTCTGGGAACAAATCCATTAAGCTGGCCACTTGTTTGCGGAGAACAGCGCCGGACTGACATTCCCTGGCAGCGTCAGCGCTGTGACCATGCATGCTTTCGATCTCTTTGCGTCGCCGTTCGCACGAATGCAGTTCTCCCACGAGCTCGATGAGCTTGGCTTCCCACTGAATCAAACGATCGCTCATGGCGTTCTCTCCGCTTAGCAGGGCGGTGCTATCGGAGATTTCGCCCCTGGTCAGACAGCCACCGCTCTTTATCGCTTGGGAGGAATAGCGTCCTCAGCAAGCTCTAGCCTACACGGATTTTTTCGGGTCGACAACCGTCGAGCATCTCTGGACAACCTCGGAACCACTGGATGGGTCCTATATGTCTTATAAGTCATATAGGTCTTATGTTTCACGTGACGAGCGTCGAATGGACGCGGGAAGGGTGAAGTCGGGAGCGCAGCCCCTCCACGCCGGAACCCCATAAAGAACGGCTGCAAGAGTCCGCCACCGGCCCTGCGATGGCGGATTCAGCAGCGCAGCTAGAACTATGGGTTCGCGGTAAACTCCGATTTGAGAGACACTTGGCCCTTCAATGGGGTATCCTGCGATGAACCTCCGACCAGGATGTTGTAGGTCCCCGGAACCGCATCCCATTTCTCAATGGCCGTGTTGAAATAAGCGAACGAACGCTGATTCAGCTCCAGCGTAACGGTCTGAGATTGCCCGGGCTGGAGAAACACTTTCGTAAAGCCTTTCAACTCTTTGATGGGCCGAGAAATCGTCGGACTTTCCTGACCTACGTAAAGCTCGGCAACTTCCGCTCCCGCGCGTTTCCCGGTGTTTGTCACCACAAACGATACCTTCACCGGCTGAGTGCCGTTAAAGATGGCAGGCTCAACTTTTATGCCTGAGTAGGAGAACGTCGTGTAAGACAATCCGAACCCGAACGGAAAGAGCGGCTCGATATGATTATGTTCATAGCCGCGATAACCGACGAAAATCCCCTCGGTATACGGGATCGCATCCGGGTGCGTGTTGATTGCGGGCGGAAATGTCGCATACGCCGGGTTGTCGGTGATCTTCTTTTCGAACGTAACGGGCAACTTGCCGGACGGATTAACATCTCCGAACAAGATTTCCGCGAGCGCCTGCCCGCCGTTTTGGCCGGGATAGAAGGTCTCGATGAGCGCAGCCACCTGATTGATCCAGCGGTGCGAGTCAAAGTTCCCACCTCCAAAGAATTCCACAATCGTATGGTGATTTACCTGGGAGAGATTCTCGATCAACTCATCCTGGAATTCCGGTAGCGTAAACGAGCGATCCTCACCTTCACCCTCATATTCGTTGCTGATTCCGGCGCAGATGACTACAGCATCATACTTAACAAAGTTAGGTGGGGCTTCCAGAGAGGCCCAACTGGCTTGAACGCCGGTGAGCCCTCCTTGCTCGAAGGAATCGAAAAATCCCGGGCCGTTCGCGAAGGAAAACCTCCGATAGTCAATCTCGACATTGTAAACCTGACCTGCCTGCAGAGCGATCTTGACGGAATACGCCGGGGTCGGACCGTAGCCCACGGGCGGAAAAGTTGGTGAATTAAAATTATCGAACAGTGTCTGTTTGTTCACAATAATGCGAAGGCCGCCATCGCCGCGAACTTTGAACACGTGATCGCCGGAAATGACCGGTCGGACCTGACTGGTCCAACGCGCGGAGAACCCTCCCTGGTTTTGGGAAACGGGGATAGGATTTATGTCCCAGTCAAAATTGAGATGGTTATCCACCCGCGTCACGGCCGGTGTTCCGGAGAGATCAACGCTTGTGAAATATTCGGCCTGGAGTCCTTGCTGGAGTTCCCCATTAGAATTAACAAATTCCCAAATCGCATTCTCCGGGTCCAGGGTGTTCGTCGAAATCAGATCAACGGTGGTACCTGGTGAGACCTCGTTCTGGATGCCTTCCAGTACGCTCACGAAACTAATCGGTGTCACATAAGAACTTCCGAAACC
>JAFAJU010000489.1 GCA_019236035.1 Verrucomicrobiota bacterium
CATTTCTCTAAGGATGACAACCTTTTCTACGGCCTCGTTTTGTATCCAGGTGTTCCCTTTGCCGTGCTAGCCTTCGTAAATAAGGCTCGCATAAAGCGATCAGGACCGCCGCTCAGTCGCAGCACCGTTGCGCGTGCGACCCGCCTACCCTCCGTTAGGACTCATTGTTCGTCAATGATGCCTCTCAGCAAGAGGGAGTCACCCTCGGTGCTGTTCAGAGCACCGACATCATGCCTCCGTCGATATAAATGATCTGCCCATTAACAAAGTCCGAGGCGGACGAGCTCAGGAACACTGCGGAGCCGACGAGTTCTTCCGGTTTGCCCCAGCGTCGAGCCGGGGTCCGAGCCTTCACCCAGGCATCAAACTCCGGGTTGTCGGCGAGCACCTGAGTCATCTCAGTGATAAAATAGCCCGGTCCGATTGCGTTGATTTGGATGTTGTATTGGGCCCAGTCTGCGCACATAGCCTTGGTCAGCATTTTCAAGCCTCCTTTGGCGGCCGTGTAGGGACCAGTTGTGATTCGGCCGAGATCACTCATGAGCGAACAGATGTTGATGATCTTGCCGGCTCGCTTCTGGATCATCCGTTTGGCGATCTCCCGCGAAACGAGCATCGCGCTGGTGAGATTAGTTCGAAGCACTTCATTCCAGGTGTCTAAGTCAACTCGTTCGAGACTGATCCGGCGTTGAATCCCGGCGTTGTTAATCAGGACGTCGACGCCGCCGAGCGGGTCGAGCAGGGCTACGCCGGCAGCGATTTCCGCCTCGTTGGTTACATCGAACCGGGCTTCCTGGGCGCTCAGACCCTGTTGGCGCAGTAATTCTACTGCGTCGTGGAGTTTGTCGGCGTTCCGACCGTTTAAGATCACCGCGGCGCCGTGTTGTGCCAGACCAAGAGCAAGCCGATGGCCGATTCCGCCATTGGAGCCGGTGATCAGGATACGTCGTCCGGTGAGGTCGAAAAGGTTTTGGCGCATTAGGATGTGGTTGTTTTTGGGTAGGGTCACGCTCCCGCGTGTACCGGGGTCGCGTGACTATAACCCAAACTCCGAAGTTAGGGGCATCGTGCTCCTGCTCGTGCTCGAAACCCTCAGCGTTAAGATCCCGCCTGTCCGAACGCCTTGCGCGCCGCCGCGAATAAAGGCTGGAAGCCTACGGTACTTTGAGGGACCAGTTATCTCCCGGGAACCAGCCTGCCTTCCGTGAAGGCCTGGAGTTCAGCCCGACTCGGCAGGCCCTGGTAGTCGCCAAAGGTGGAGACACACAGCGCGCCGAGCGCCGCGCCTCGCCCGACAGCCTCCCCGAGGGATTGGTGGTCGAGAAGCCCCGAGACCAACCCTGCGCAGAACGCGTCGCCGGCGCCGACCGGATCGATTTCCGGAACCGAATAGCAAGGGCAAAACCCTCGTTCTCCGTTGCCGGCGTACCATGCGCCCTGGTCGCCCGCCTTGATCACAACCTGGGAAGGCCCAAAGGCCAGCAGTTCGTCCAGCATCGATTCGTTGTCCTCAAGTCCAGTGAGAATTTTAGCTTCAGTCAAACCCGGGAGAAGGATATCGCATTTTCGCGCGAGCTCCAGAAAGACGCGTTGCGCTTCCTTCACCCCCCAAAGCTTGAAGCGCATGTTCGGGTCGAACACGACCCGTACACCGGTTGCTCGAAAACGATCCACTAAGGCAATTGTTAGCTCGAGATTGGAATCACTTAATGCCGGGGTGATTCCGGTCACAAAAAGATATTTAGCTGTTAGAGACTGAAATTGTTCGCCTCGCAGTGCGGCAGCGGCAGAAGCACGTCGATAATAGTAAACCCGCGATGTATTTCCGGGACCCGGCTCTTTGAACATCAGACCGGTAGGCGCCAGATCACACTGCTCAACTCGACTAACATCGACTCCCTCACCGCGAATGGTTTTAAGTACTCGCGTGCCAAAGGGATCACGGCCAACTCGGCTAACCCAACACACCGAGTGGCCGAGCCGCGCCAAGCCAATTGCGAAGTTCGATTCAGCGCCTCCGATCGAAGCTAGATAAACCGGTGCGGATTCCAGAGACCCCCGCTCGCCGGGCGCAAAGAGGACCATGGTCTCCCCAAAAGTAATCACATCGAATTGTGGGCTCATCTTGATTCCGGCAGCCTGCATCGCTCACAAATCTTTAGAGATTTTTGAGCGACGCAGGCTATGGCAGCGGAATCTCCGGCTACGCCGGCGGATTCCGCTGCTTTTTGCAGAGAAGAGTTTAAAAACAGTTTGTTTCGAATTCATACCTTAAAAACAAGCTCTCAACCAGACGCCCAGCGTCTGGTTAAGAGCTTTCTAGCCCGCAAAAATCACGCGCTAGGAGGATCGACGAGCTCATTGCGGGCTAGAAAGCTGATGGGGTCATTTTTGATCAGCCGTCTCAGCTTCCGGTACCTTCGTGACGGTCGCGGGTCTACACCCCAGCAGGTGATCGGCTACGCGAAGGGCTTGCGCGGCAATGGTGAGGGCAGGATTTACGGCGGCCGACGATGGGAAAAACGCGCTATCAACCACTAAGAGATTGGTCACATCGTGGCTTCGGCAGAAAGGATCAAGAACCGACTTAGCTGGATCAGTCCCAAAACCTGCCGTACCGCACTGGTGCGAATTGGTTTCGATCCCCATCCGCTGGGTCAGTACGATCGGAAAGCCGGCCCGCCGGAGCATTCTTCCGGCCGCCTTAATCAGCCGTTCATGAGCGCTAACGTTATTGGAGCGAAATCGAACTTCGATCCTGCCGCCGGGCCCAAGAAAAATCCGGTTCTCCGGATCCGGCAGGTCCTCGGACATGATCCACCAATCCACACTCCGTCCGGCGAATTCACGCAGAATAGGTTTTGGTACCCAGCGTTGATTGGCAGTCAGCATGCCGGCTTGCAGTTTCCCGAGAAGCTGCAGATTACCCAGAGGAAATCGGTAACCCTCTTCCCCACGAAAGTAGAAGTCGTTGACCGCCATGGTCTTTTGGAACGTCGTCGGATTGATCCGGAAAGGATCGACCGCCATGAGAGCGGTGTTGTTATGGACCATGTAATGCCGGCCAACCAATCCAGACGAATTCGCTAATCCGTTTGGATGCAGCGACGAGGCTGACCGTAAAAGGAGCGCGGCGGAATTGACCGCCCCGCAAGCAACAACGAACGTATCTGCGCTGATTCGCCGGCTTTCGCCATCGCGTTCGATCTCCACCTCGGACACTCTTTTGCCGGAGGGATCGGTAATCAGACGCCGAACCAAAGCGCGCGTCATCAGTTCAACGTTGTCGGATGCCAGCGCAGGTCGGACGCAAGAGATATCGGCATCCGCCTTCGCATTTACCTTACAAGGAAAGCCGTCACAGGTTTTGCAGCGAATGCACTTTCCTTCCTGTCGCAGATCAATTCCCAACGGCAGAAAAAAGGGGTGCAATCCCTGGCGCTCAAGCCGAGTCCTCAGATCCTCGATGTATGGTTCGTGCGGAACTGCCGGAAATGGGAAGGGCGCTGAACGCGGGGGTTCTGTCGGGTCGGTACCCGGTTCACCGTGGACGAAAAGCATCTGCTCAGCCCGACAGTAGTAGGGCTCGAACTCCTCGTAGGTCCATGGCCAGGCCGGTGAAACACCTCCCACATGTTCAAGCGCTGCGAAATCCTCCTTACGAAATCGCGGAAGCGCTGCCCCGTACACTTTGGTGTTGCCGCCCACGAAATAATGGACGCCGGGTGAGAAAGGCCGTCCGGAATCGTCAAACCATTGCTCTTTGGGCTTGTATCGCGTTCGCGCAAAGACGGCTTGCGGATCCCAATTCTCAGGTTCCGATGGCAGATAGTCGCCTCGCTCCAACAGAAGGATTTTGCGGCCCGAGTCGCGGAGGGCATAGGCCAAAGTCCCACCACCCATTCCGGTTCCGATTATGACTAAGTCGTAAGCTTTCATGGCGCTTCCAAATCGGCCAAAGCCTTGTCCAGCGCGACCAGGAAGAAATACTCGCCCCACATGACGCTCTCATCGACGCCGAGACCTTTGCGCTCATGATAAATCCCGTGTTTGAGAATGCCCTCCCATCCCGGCGTTTCACTGGCCAAGAATTCCGGGCGCATGAGCGTTGCGAGGATCGCGAAAGCGCGCTCTCGGTAATAATCCGCTTTTGCCGATTCGCTAACGGTCCGGGCAAGTTCGAGCAATCCCGCCGCCGCGATGGCTGCCGCCGAGCTTTCGTAGGGCCGGCGGGGCTCAGGTTCTTCCCAGTCGTTTGGTGGAATTCCGTGCGCGGGCGTGCGGTCCAGATAGAATTTCGCGCAACGCTCGGCCGTGTCTAGGAAACGCTCGTCCTGAGTGAATTGATAAGCCGTCGTAAATCCGTATAAGGCCCAAGTCTGGCCGCGTGCCCAGCTGGAATCATTTCGCCATCCCTGGTGGGTGGTCTGCTGCACAAACTCACCGGTGTCGGCACTAAACAAGCCCTCGTGCGCCGTGCTGCCGTCGCCACGAACGAGAAAACGGCGGGTGGTCAGACAATGATCTGTCGCCACTTGCCATAGCTTCGAGTCGTTGGTCTGTTGGGCGGCGTAGAAAATAATGCCGACATTCATCATAATGTCGATGAACAGGCTGTCCGGCGCCACGAACGACCGTAGATAACGGCCTTTGGGTTGGAAGCGAAGGGCAAGGGTCTTGCCTGCGTCGATGACTACCTGGTTTTTGGCCGAATCCTGCGTCAGCTCGTACCACGCTTTCCAGGTAGGTAGAAAAAGGAAGCCGAGGTCGTGTACGTTGCGATCCGTCTTACGGTGTTCAATAAGCCGCGAATAATGCTCGGCTTGTTCACGCCACCAGGCGTCCCCGGTCTGTCGATAAAGGATCCACAACATTCCCCCAAGAAAACCTTCGCACCAATTCGTCCAGGCTTCCGATTCGTGCTTCCACTTTCCGTTTTCTGTGTACAACGGAAAATAATCTGGGTGTTCAGTCACTAAACGGCGCAATTGGCTCCCAGCGAACGCAAACGCTGCTCGGATGCGATCCGGAAAGATACTTTGTCCGGTCGCGTTCATGCGTTCGTTTCGCGACGTCTGGCCCACCATGAAGTCCTCGGACCAACATGTAGCTGAATCGTTTTCAATTCGGTGAACTGGTCGATCGCAAAGCGACCAAGTTCACGGCCCTGCCCGCTCTCTTTGTACCCGCCGAACGGAAGTTCGGGGTAACCATCCATAAACGTGTTCACCCAGACGGTGCCGGCTCGGATACGGCGGCTGACCGACAAAGCCGTGTCGAGGTCACGCGTCCACACGCCTGCCGACAAGCCGTACATCGTGCTGTTAGCGATTTCGATCGCCTGCTCCGGGGTATCGAAAGTGAGGACGGATAGGACCGGACCGAAGATTTCCTCCTTGGCAATAGCCATGCCGGGCGTAACGCTATCAAAGACGGTAGGTTCAATGAACCGTCCATTCAGAATCTGGAGCGGCTGACCGCCTAGCGCGAGGTTGGCGCCAGCACGCCGGCCCTGATCAATGTAGCCCATGATTTTGGCAAACTGTTGCTCGCTGACGATTGCGCCGACTTTTGTTTTCTCATCCAAAGGATCCCCGACGGTTACTTCGCGTGCCAGCTCCACGACTCTGTGCACGAATTCCTCCCCAACAGTTCGCTGTACCAGCAAGCGGCTGCCACTGTTGCAGCATTCACCCATGTTGAAGCAGATGCCGAACACCGCAGCGTCGAGGGCCGCGTCCAGATCGGCATCCGCAAAAATGATCTGGGGATTTTTGCCGCCCAGTTCCAGTTCGACTTTTTTCAAATTTCCACGCGAAGCATTTATCACGGTTTTGCCAACGCTGGTGG
Source organism: Verrucomicrobiota bacterium (assembly GCA_019236035.1). Classification (GTDB taxonomy): domain Bacteria; phylum Verrucomicrobiota; class Verrucomicrobiia; order Chthoniobacterales; family JAFAMB01; genus JAFAMB01. The sequence goes on from JAFAJU010000489.1 coordinate 5,851, forward strand.
AGCCGGTGAAGGACATCATGTCCACCTGCGGGTGAGAGCTGAGCTGAGCACCTGCAGGGTCGCCGAAGCCGCTGACAATGTTAACCACCCCGTCCGGTATACCGGCCTCGGCCAAGATTTTTCCGAGCCGGAGAGTGGTACCCGGGGTCAGCTCGCTCGGTTTCACCACGCACGTACATCCGGCAGCGAGCGCAAACGGTAGCTTTTGGCTAACAATCAAGAGTGGAAAGTTCCAGGGTGTGATTATCCCAACTACGCCGATCGGTTCGCGGATTACCAGACCCAGCATCGCCGGTCCTAGCGAGTTGTAGGCATCCCCGTAAATGTGCCGGGAAAGGGTGGCAGCATAGTCCCAAAGGCCTGCGGCCCAGTCCATCTCGTCCCGAGCCTGCGCGATGGGTTTGCCGCTTTCCAGGGTTTCCACCAGTGCTAGCTCTTCCTTTTGCTGGCGAATCAAATCGGCCGCTTTGAGAAGGCACTTCGCGCGCTCTGCCCCCGAGGCGTTCGGCCATGGGCCTCGATCGAAGGCTTCCCGCGCTGCCTCAATCGCGGCGTCAACATCGACGACGTCGGCTCGGGCGTACTCTCCTACAACCGCGTCATGCGCCGGGCTTTGGCGATCAAATCTTTTTCCGGATTGTGACGGAACTTCTTTTCCGCCAATCCATAACTCATATTGAAAGGGTGTTTTTGGGATCATATCAATGACCTTCAAATTTTGGGGGACGTTTCTCGCGGAATGCGGCAAGGCCCTCTTTTGCGTCGTCGCAAAAAGCGTTCACGGCGGAGGCCAGGGACTCGTGGATCGCAGCAGAAGGAGCCCCAATCAGTTGCTTGGCTGTTTGAACTGCTACAGGCGCGTTAGCAGCTATCTTTTGAGCAAGCGCAGTGACGCGGGCCATGAGCGAACCTGCTGGTACCACCTCGTTTACCAGGCCCCAGCGTTCAGCCACATCGGCCGAGATTTGTTCGCCGCTGAAAATCATCTGTTTCGCGCGACCGCTACCGATCAACTTTGGTAGGCGGCTGGTGCCGCCCCAACCGGGAACAGTGCCAAGCTTAACCTCGGGCAACGCAAACCGGGCCGAGTCCGCTGCGATTCGGAAATCACACGCCAGGGCCACTTCAAGGCCGCCGCCAAAAGCGTATCCCTGGATCGCACAGATAACCGGTTGCCGCGCCTGCTCGAGCCGGTCGAAAATTCGGTGGCCGCGGCGGATCCACTCGGACCACATCGCAAGCGGCGACAGCGCTGTCCAGGCCAGGATATCGGCACCGACGCAGAACGCTTTTTCTCCGGCAGCTTCGAGAAGAATGACACGAACTTCATGTGATTGATCAGCTTCGCAGATAGCATCCTCCAGAGCCGTGAGCATTTCCGGGTCGAGGGCGTTCAATTTTTCAGGTCGATCTAACTTTATGCGCGCGGTAGCTCCCTCAATTACAAATTTTATCTTGCTTGTCTGACTCATCGCTCTTCTCCGGTCGCCATCCGTCGGATCAGCCTTTCGGCCGCCCGATAGACTAAGGCAGTGAGAGTTAAAGTGGGGTTGATCCCGGGACACGTGGGAAAAGCTGCACCGCTGAAAAGGTACAGCCCAGGAGTGTCGTGAACTCGAAGTTCCGGATCTACAACGCTGTTTTCCGGGTTCTCGCCCATCCGCGCGCCTCCGAAATCGTGGCTGCTCCCGACCCCGGTGAACCGTTCGCCGCGCCACGTTTTCGTTGCGCCCATTTCTCGCAGGATTTCTTCGGACTTTCCTTCCATCCAATCGGCCAGCCGATGCTCGTTTTCGCGAAGGTCATAGGTGATCCTGAGCACAGGCAATCCCAAGCCGCTCCGGTCTCGATGGTGCGGGTCTAGCTCAATGTAATTGTTCAGATATGACAAGGTATCGGGCTGGATGCGGACGACTCCGAAGTGCTGCCAACTTCGGATATGGTCTTTGTAGGGTTTGCCCCAGCGCTGCACGTAAGGTGGTAATGCTTCGCGGCTGATTTGGATCGGGAGAAATTGTTGTTCTGCGCCGAGCGTAGCGCCGCCAATGAACCCATGCTGGAGAGAATCAAAGTCGGAGGCGAAAAAGTCGTCGAGCACAACGCCTTGAGCCGCCGGACCGGTGTGCCGGTTAAAAACCAGGTCCGGGATGTATCCGTCCACATGGGCGAACATTTTGGTCATGAAATACTTGCCCAACTGGCCCCGGTTATTACCCAGTCCGCTGGAATGTTTAGCATCGCCCGAGAGGAAGAGCAGACGGATATTCTCGAATGAGTACGCGCACATTATCACGATCCGGGCCCGTTGAAAGCGACGCCTTCCTAACGGGTCCACGTATTCGGCTCCGTTGACCCGACCGTTCTCGTCGGTCCCGACCCGGATGACCCGACAATGCGTCCTCAGATCAAGGTTCCCGCTCGCCAGTGCTTCGGGAATCGAGGTGAGAGAAGGATCCCACTTGTCGCCGGTGAGCGAGCCGAATCCATTGCTCCAAGCCGAGTAAGTCGTCGAGGGACGGTCGCGGTAAGGCACCGTATTCACGCCAACAGGTACGGGGTGCGCATGCAAACCCATGCGTTTAGTGGCGCTTTTGAACAATTCGCCCAAGCGAAACGGACGCATCGGCGGCATCGGCAACGGTTTGCTCCGGGTAATGAACGGGTTGGATTCGTCGCCCGCGATCCCGATCTCGTGTTCGAGCAGCGTATAGTAGGGCTCAAGTTCCGCGTAACTCACCGGCCAGTCAGCTAAGGTGCATCCTTGCGGCAAGACTGACAGGCCCCACCGGTCTTTCACGTAGCTCAACATCTTGAAGTGGTGCGCGTGAAATCTTCGCATCCAGGCGCCGTAGTGGATGATAGAACCACCGACACCGTTCATCATCCGCCCGAGTGAGAACGTTGCTTCTTCTGTCGGTTCGCCGTCGTTGCGCCGCCACTGGGGCACCTCGCTCAAGAATTTTGGGCCCATGTTGGCCCGACAGTAATATGTGGAGCCAAGCTCATCGGGCAGGTAGTCGCTTTGGGTTCTAAAGGGACCAGGCTCAAGCGCGACCACCTTGAGTCCCGCTCTGGTAAACAGCGGCGCAACGAGGGAGCCCACCGTGCCCGCTCCCACAATCAGGATGTCAGCCTCGGGAACCGGTTCGGCCGTTCCACGATGTGGATCATATCCCGGCACAAGCTTTCTCTGGTGCGCTGGTAAATTCAGATCGGCAAGCGAGCGGATTTCGCCGCCTTTGTCTGCCGGTTTGTCGGTGAGGTTTTCTTCAGCGCTGTTTTCCAGCCAGACGCCGGGATGGCCCAGAAAACGCCAACCCGCTTTGTCGCGATTGCCGCCGTAGATCGGGTCGGCAAAGAGGCCTTCCTGCAGGTGAGCTCGAGCTAATTCGAAGAAGGTTTTTGGTTCGACCGCTCGAAAATGGGGGGCTGAACCTTGTTCGAGCGCCGCAATCAACTGCTGTTGCTGGGTTCCATTCGCGTCGACGAAGTGTTTGCCAAACCGGCTCTCGGACTCTGCATCCAGCGCATAGAGCCCAAGTCGATACGCCTCCAGCTTGGGAGCGTAAGGACCGCTTAACGCCCGGTCCAGGTAATGGAGGACACCCATTGAAGAAGCCCCCGGCCCGTTTTCGTCGGCAGGAAATAGTTGCTCAAAAAGCGCTTCGAGCGCGGCCGCCTCCGTAAGGCTAAGGGCGGTGAAGACCTGGTTTTGAGACAAGGATCGCGTCTGCATGGTCAGGGGGAACTCAAGTGCGTGGGTTAAGTTTCAGACCGAAAGGCTCTGGTCGGAAGATCCGCGGGTCCATCGTTTTGAGTGCGGCGCTCACCCGGAGCGGCACATCCGCCTGCCCCAGCACGTCGCGCTTCAACTCGACGCCCGGGGCGATTTCGATAACGGTCAAACCTTCCGGCTCGAGGCTGAGGACGCATCTTTCCGTAATGTACAACACCTTCTGTTTTTGTTGCAATGCCCTGCGTCCGCTGAAGGTCACATGCTCAACCGCGCGAATAAACTTTCGATTTTTACCTTCCTTCGCGATCTGCAGCCGGCCCTCTTCCACCCGTAACTGCAGGCCCCCCGCGGTGAAATAGCCGCAGAAAAGGATCTCGCGGGCGGTCGCGGTAATGTCAATGAACCCTCCACACCCAGCCGTCACATGGGGACGCATGGCTAGTCGCGACACATTGACGTTGCCTTCCTGATCAACCTGCAGGAAGGAGAGGCAACTGCAGTCAAACCCGCCTCCCTGGAAAAAAGTGAACTGATCCGGCGAAGGCACAATGGCGTCCGCGTTTGATGAACAACCGAAGGCGAAACCCAGCAAAGGCATACCACCGACCGCGCCCTGTTCTATTACCCAACTAACTTCGCCGTGTAGACCTTCTTCTAGTAAGATTCGCGGAACGAGGGCACAGATGCCGAATCCAAGGTTCACCACATCGTCTTCGCAGAGCTCCAGGGCTCCGCGCCTCGCAATGACCTTGTCGACTCCCCACTCAATAGGCTTAAAGTCCCACAAAGGGCGGAAAACCTCACCGCTGATAGCCGGATTGTAGATCGTCTGTGTTGTCTGCTGCTGGTCGGGGTCAACCACGATGTAGTCCACGAGCACGCCGGGGACGCGAACCTGCTGCGGTCTGAGAGTGCCAAATGCTGTCAATCGCTTGACTTGCGCGATGACGATTCCACGGTTGTTGCGCGCCGCCAGCGCCTGATCGAAACTGCCCAGGTAAGCGCCTTCATGCTCCATCGTAAGGTTGCCATGCTCATCGGCGGTCGTTGCGCGGATGATTGCAACGTCAGGAGCGATCGAAGGAAAAAACAACCATTCGTCGCCTTCAAAGTTGACTTTGCGAACGATGGCCTCAGTACTGCACTCATTCATTCGCGCACCTTGGCGACGCGGGTCCACAAACGTGTCCATCCCAACTTTTGTGAGGACCCCCGGACGGCCCGCCGCCGATTCGCGGTGCATATGGAAAAGGATCCCGCTTGGCAGGTTGTAAGCCTCGACCTGATTGTCGATGATCATCTGCCAGATCTTTGGGCTCGGCATTGAGGAGGGACCGCTCGGAAAAGATCCCGCAATGACCCGTTTCAGAAGACCGGGATGAGCCAGGTGATCGATACCCGGTATTCCGTACATGTCACCGGCAGCAATCGGATGGAGGGTAGTGATCCCGGACGGTTTCCCTTTCCCGAGGTAATAATTTCCGATGGCTCGCAAGGAGGCGTCCGGACATCCCAGGCCGCTCGATGAACTGATGGTGACAACAGCTCCATCGGCAATCAGTTCGCCGATCTTTTCTATCGGCAGTATCTTGGATCGTGGCATAAAGCTGGCGAGCCGCTTTTTCAAGGTCAGGCGTACAAGACCGGAGCCCGGCAACCGCTCTTGCATGACTCGAGGGCGGCCAGTGCTACGGCCAGCGAGCGAACGCCATCTTCGCCGGTTGCAAATGGTTGGCTGCCGGTCCGCACAGCCTGGTTGAAATGGCGGACGGCATGCGCATAAAGGTCTTCCGGCGGATCGAGTTTGACCTGGCTTTGTTCGTTCTCTCGCCGCAGCATGACGCTACCGATCGGATCTTGCGTCATAACGTCTACCGCTAAGAGCGAGCCTTCCGTGCCATGGATTTCCAGACCGGTAGACGCATGCTTGACTGTGAAAGCATCATGGAATTGTGCCAGTACGCCCTCCCCAAAATACATCGCGCCCATCACGGCATCTTCCGTCCCGCCTTGCGCAAGCCCTTGGCTGGTGGAGCGGGCGATCACATCTTCAACTTCCAGGCCTAGCACAAAGCGCAGTGTGTCTGAGTCATGGACCGTGATATCGAGAATCACTCCGCCGCCCGCCTCGGGCCGCGTGAGACGCCAGCCCTGGAGGCGTGGAGGCAGGTAAACCGCATGAAAGACCCTGGCGGCAAGCGGTTTTCCGATCGCTCCTTCCTTGACCAACTTCCTTAATGTGCGGTGCGTAACGGCGTTGCGGAGATGATGGTTTGTCCCGAAAACCAGATTTGCGGATTCCCCCCTCTTGACCATTTGCCTGGCATCTTCCACGGAGAGCGCCAGAGGTTTCTCGCAGAGGATGTGTTTGCCGGCGGCGATGGCCGCGAATGCCTGATCCCGATGTCGGTCATTGGTCGTACTGATATAAACCACGTCAATTTGCGGATCCTCCAAAAGCGCCGGCAAGGTATCGTACACCTTTGGGATGCCAGTCTCTGCTGCGTAGGCCTTGCCGTGAGCGGCGTTGCTGCTGAAAACCGCTGTGACCCGGCTGTCCGGCTGCATATTAATGGCTTTGATCATACGTGTCTTGGCGATATCACTCGCTCCGATCAAAGCCCATTGGAGCTCTGCTTTGGCTTGGCTCATAGAAAAGGAGGGACTCGTTTCTTAATCTACAGTAGTGGCTCCGCACGACGCGCGGACAATCAATTTCGGTTGAAGAATTACTGTACGGATCGGGGAATCACGTTTTTCGATTCGTTTGAGAAGGAGTTCCGCCGCTGTTTGACCTAATTGGCGCGGCGACGTGTCGACAGTCGTCAAACCCGGTAGACTCTGGGCCGCGTCTGGAATGTTGTTGAATCCGACAACTCCAAAATCAGCTCCTACTTTTAGGTTGGAATGTTTTATGGCTTCAATGACTCCCAGAGCCACGACGTCGTTGAAACAGAGGGCTGCGGTTGGGCGACGCTCCATCCGCAAAAGAGTTTGCACACCGTCATGACCGCCCCCGCGGTTCGGAACGGAAGGAACGACCAAGAGAGGATCGAACTGAAGACCTAAGTGCGTAAGCGCTCGCTGGTAGCCCTCGATTCGTTCTTGGCCGGTCGATGCTTTTGGATTGCCGCCGATGAATGCAATTCGACGATGGCCGAGCTGGTAAAGATGTTCTACAGCCAGCTGAGCGCCCTGGGCGTTGTCGACTCCGGCATAGTCGTGCCCGGCTACTCGCCGGGCAAAAGAGACCACGGGTATTTGACCTCGGAGATTCAGCGTTCCGGTGGGGGACCGGAGGCCCAGCGCGGGGCAAATCAAAATTCCGTCCGCCGGGAACTCTGACATCGTTTTCAATAAATGCGCTTCTTTGGCCCGATCTTCGGAGGTGTTTCCCAGAAGAGTGACTAAGTGGGCGGCGGCGAGGCGTTCTTCGATCGCCACGATGACTTCGGCGAAAAACGGATTCGTGATATCGGAAACGACCAGTCCGATAGCGTGCGACCGTTGAGTCCGCAAGCTGGCAGCGCCCCTATGATAGACATAACCGAGGCGTTTCATGGATCTGAGCACACGTTTACGAGTACGGTCAGCCACAGAGGGCACGTTGCGAATCACCAGGGAAACCGTAGCGCGAGAAACGCCGGCATCGCCGGCTATATCCAGAAGGGTAACGCGCTGTCTTTGAATTTGATCCATTAGACTGGGGATGATGCCGCCGCAAAAGATGCGGTTAGGAAACTGTACCGATAGATCGATCTGATTTTAGATCGATCTAGTAGATTGGCAAGGACTTTTTTCGCTGGGTTGGCAGGGCCAGGCGGGCTGGTAGGGCGAGGCTCCGTCCGAGCCGCGGCACGTGAAGCCACCCTGCCCTTTGGGGGCGTCACGCGCCACGGCTCGGACGGAGCCTCGCCCTACCTGTCTCTAATATCGCCAAAAATAGTATCACCCGATAGGATAATTGTTTTCGTTAGTGTTCAATGTAGGGTCCGATGGAATCCTGCACCAGAG
>JAFAJU010000507.1 GCA_019236035.1 Verrucomicrobiota bacterium
AATTCCAAAGGCGCACATCATCGGCCATGTAGTCGGGGTCGGCAATTCAACGCCTTCTTTCGCGGAGTGTTCGTGTTCTTGCGGGTTCATAGGATCAAGAGTTTGCGCTGATGATGTAAACAACCGTAATGACCACAGCCCAGACACAATCCACAAAGTGCCAATACCAGGAGATCATCGTAATGTGCTCGTGATGGCGGTCCTGGATACGGCCCGTGACACTCATGACTAGGATCAAGCCAAGAAGAAATGCTCCGACCAGCACGTGACTGGCGTGCAGTCCGACCAGTGAATAGAACGTCGAGCCGAAGAGATTCGTGCTGATGGTTAGTCTTTCATGGTAAATCAGGTGGACCCATTCATTGGCGGTCCAAAACAGGAATCCCACGCCCGCGGCGAAAGTGATACCCCACCACAGATGGAAATCGCGAAGCGAACCTCTTTTCAAATGATGCTCCGCTGCCACAATCGTTCCACTACTGCCGAACAACAGGATCGAGCCGAGCCAAGGGAAATGCAGGACGTCGCGCGGGTAGGGACCCGATAAGCTCTTCCCGATATAAAAAAGGTACGCGACCACGAAAATCGTGAAGAGCGCCGTCTCTGTCAGAATGACCAAAATCATTGCGACTACCCGCGGTGAAGGAAGCCGCCATTCCGTTTCGTTAGTATTTACCAATTCAGAGCTCACGTTTCGAGATTAGTTAGAAAAAGTTTACGAAAATCGAGGCGGGAGAGAACTTTATCTATTCGAATTTCCAATCCGGATCCTCCGGATGTTTCAAGTCCCAGAGCGGCCGGCGACTCCGAACCTCCGGAAGCTTCTCGAAATTGTAGTCCGGAGGAGGCGACGTGGTCGCCCATTCCAGGGTCCACGCATCCCAGGGATCGTCACCGGCAATCTTGCCTTTCCGGCCCGACCATAAAAGGTTAATCACGAAGACGATGATCGCGGCGGCCTGAACGAACGCGCCAATGGTGGATAATAAATTCCACACTTCCCAACCACGACCGGGTTGATAAGTATAGATGCGGCGCGGCATCCCGTAGAACCCCGCAAAATGCTGAGGATCGAACGTTAGGTGGAACCCGATGGTGAAAAGCCAGAAATGCCAAAGTCCAAGCTTCTTATCGAGCATTCGTCCGAAAGCTTTCGGGTACCAATAATAGAAGAAGGCGAAGACCGCGAACAGGATGCCACCCACTATCACGTAGTGAAAATGCGCAATCACAAAGTAAGAATCGTTCAACTGCCAATCGAAGGAAGCGACGCCAAGCATAATTCCCGTCAGCCCGGCAATCAGGAACTGGAACAAAAAGGCGATACACCAGAGCATCGGCAATTCTAAACGGACCTTGCCGCCATATATTGTCGCCAGCCAATTAAAAATTTTGATACCGGTTGGAACAGAAATCGCCAGCGTAGCCATCGCGAAGAACGTCACCTGAAACGAATTCATGCCCACCGTGAACATGTGGTGAGCCCAGACACCCGCGCTGATGAAACCGATCAAGACGCTCGCGGCCACCATCATTGGGTAACCGAAAATTGGTTTTCGGGAAAAGACCGGAACGACTTCCGATATGGTGGCAAAGGCGGGCATTACGAGAATGTAGACTTCGGGATGGCCGAAAATCCAAAAGAAGTGCTGCCAGAGAATCGCCGAACCACCTGACTGGGCATCAAAGAACGTCGCTCCGAGGTAGCGCTCCAGTGTTAGCATGATCTGGGCGGCAGACAACGGTGGGATGAACACGACCACCAGAAACATCGTCACGAGCGCTAACCAGACGAACAACGGCATGCGGTGTAGAGTCATTCCTTTGGTCCGGTAGCAGATGATGGTGACCATAATGTTGATCGCACCCGTTACACTCCCGATACCGGTTACCAGGACACTGAGCGACCAGTAGTCAATACTCGGGCCCTTGGAAAAGGCCGGGGAGGTCAACGGAGCAATCGCGAACCACCCCGCGTCCGGAGCCGCACCGGCTCCATACAGGCCAGGGCCGGTGACGAAACTCATCAGTAAGAAAAATCCGCTGAAAAAAGTTAACCAAAACGAGAAAGCGTTCAGCCGCGGAAACGCCATGTCCCGGGCGCCGATCATCAGCGGAACCAGATAGTTGATCATCCCGAAAACAATCGGCATCGCGACCCAGAAGATCATCACCGTCCCATGCACGGTAATCATGCTGTTGAACTCCTGCGGAGAGGCCACGTGTCCATTCGGAAAGGCGAGCTGAGCTCGAATGATGAGAGCCATCCACCCTGCGATGACAAGAAAGAGCAGCCCAGTCCCGACGTATAGCATTCCGAGTTTCTTATGATCGACGGTAAAGACCAGATCCTGTACCCAGCCTGTCAGAGTACCGCGCTCTTCGCCGGGTCTCGCCGGCAGTAACTCTGTACCGGCATCGGTTGTTGTCGTTCCATTAGGCATAGGTAGTTAGTTCAGCGTTCTCAGGTAGACCACGATCTGCTCAACCTGCCTTTCATTGAGTTTCATGTCGGGCATGAGGCAGCCGGGTTTCAGCACTTGCGGGTCGCGCAACCAGGATTTGAGGTTTTCGTCGTCGTTGGGCGCAACGCCTGCACCAAGCGTTTTCCGGCTCATGAAGTGAGTAAGATCGGGGCCGAAGATCCCGTTTGAAATCGTGCCCTCGATCGTGTGGCAGCTGCCACAGGAGTTTACTTCAAAATCTCTCCGTCCTTCCGCGACGTTCGGCTCAAAAGTTGGCGGCCGCTGCTCCCGGCTCACCCATCGGTCGAAATCCTCCGGCGACTCCACGATCACGCGAATGAGCATATTCGCATGCTGGAGCCCGCACAGCACCGTACAATTACCAAGGTAAGTTCCGAGAGTTGTTGGCTGGATCCACCATTTGTTCGCGCGATCCGGGACCAACCATTGTTTTCCGTTTAACTCCGGCACCCAGAAGCCGTGCACTACATCGGCTGATTCAAGCGTTAGCTCTATCGGTCGCGGAGTGCTTAAATAGCTGACCGGCACATGAATCTCGTTCGCCGTGACGACATTGAATTTTGGATAACGTATTTCCCACCAAAACCGGTGACCGACGATTCTTACTTTGAGCGGATCGCTTACGTACTTGGGGTTCTCGATCTCACCCACTGTGCGCGCGGTGGCAAGCGCCAGGACGATCACGATCAAGATTGGCGGTACAGTCCAAGCAAGCTCGATCGCTGTGCTGCCGTACACCTGTGGCGGCTCGGTCGTATCGTCGTCGGTCGGTCTCTGGCGGTAATGCACGACGGAGTAAAGCAGCAGTCCACCGACAACCACAAAGATGCCCAAACAAATCAACAACACCAATACATCAGTCCGATGCACAGTCTCTGCCGGAGCGCCAATCGGTCTGAAAATACTTTGGAAGGAACGAATCTGATCGGACGTCTGCGCGCTTGCCGTACCAGGTAAAGCCACAGTAAGCAGCAGAAAGACTCGCCGGAACATGCTCTCCCCTTTCATTCCAATCCTTTCAAATTAGTCATCGTCAACCAGGCGACCAGGGTTCGCGTCCAAAAAGTTCTGAGGCGGGTACAATCACACACGAAAACCAGCCAACCCGTCAAGCTATGTTTGAGTCAGAGAGGCATCCAGCCTTGATTTACTGGTCGAGCCGGGCGCGGTGCTACGTGGGAGGGTTAATGGGGCTTCTGGCTTGTGATCTTCGTAGCATGGGCGTCTCGCCCGTGATCTTCGCCGTTGCAACGGGCCGAGACGCCCATGGTACGAGATCGCGGGCGAGACGCCCATGTTACGAGGTCACGGGCGGGACGCCCGTGTTACGTTGCGGCGGTTGGCTAGATCGTGGTCACTTGAAGAAGGTTCGACCGTG
>JAFAJU010000524.1 GCA_019236035.1 Verrucomicrobiota bacterium
CGGAGCGCACCCGGCCGCCCGAGGCATCATCCGTCTCGACGGGTTAGATATCACTGATCTGCCGCCGCATCGTCGGGTCGCCCGCGGCCTTGTCCTGGTACCCGAGGGTCGCAAATTGTTCCCCGAAATGACCGTTGAAGAGAATCTTCTTGTCGCCGGCAGGCGCGCCAGGCCCGGCCAGTGGAACGTTGACGCGGTGCTCAACGCGTTTCCAATGCTGAAACCGCTACGTCGCAAACGGGCCGCCAACCTCTCGGGAGGCGAGCAGCAGGCGACCTCCATCGGTCGAGCCCTGATGACCAATCCACGAGTTCTCCTCATCGACGAGGTGTCTCTGGGCCTGGCACCGGTCGCCGTCGACGCTGTGTACGAGTCGCTGCAAACCCTCACCCGCAGTGGCGCCACCCTTGTCATCGTCGAGCAAGACCTGCAGCGTGCGCTGTCGGTGGCGAACCGCGTTGTGTGCATGCTCGAAGGTCGCATCGTGCTGGAGTCGGCAACTACAGCGGTCACGCGTGAACAGGTCACCGAGGCGTATTTCGGCTTGGCCCGCATCAACAACTCGTCCACAAACCCGAACCAAGCCCTCCTGAAGCGAAAATGAACTGGATCAACGCCATCGTCCAAGGCGTGTTCCTCGGCGGCCTGTACGCCCTGTTCGCTTGCGGATTGTCGTTGATGTTCGGAGTCATGCGCATCATCAACCTCGCCCACGGCGACCTCGCAGTCATTGGCGCCTTCGGAGTCTGGGTAGTGGCCACCCAGGCACACCTGTCACCGTTCATCGCGCTGCTTCCCGTACTGCCAGTGATGCTGCTGCTCGGCTACCTGCTGCACCGCACCGTGCTGGCCCGCAGCTTGCGTTCCGGTCCGCTCACCCCGCTCCTGACCACTTTCGGCGTGTCCATCGTGATCCAGAACGCCCTGTTGCAGATCTTCTCCCCCGATGTGCACTCCCTCGGTTCCTTGACCGGCTCCATCTCTACCTCCAGCTGGCGAGTGACCTCCGAACTGTCCGTGCCCTACCTCGGGGTGCTCATTCTCGCCGTAGCCGTCCTCCTGCTGGGCTCCCTCCAGTTCACCCTCCAATACACCGGATTCGGCCGGGAAATGAGAGCGACCGCCCAAGATCCGGAAGCGGCGGCGCTCGTCGGGGTGCCCGCTTCGTCCGTGTACGCCCGGGCCACCGCAATCGCGGTTGCGACCGCCGCGCTCGCCGGCGCATTCCTGGCGATTCACTCGACGTTCGATCCCTCCAGCGGGCCCACCCAGCTCATCTTCGCGTTCGAAGCCGTGGTGATTGGCGGTCTCGGTTCGCTTTGGGGCACTCTCTTAGGCGGGATCGTGCTCGGGATTGCACAAACGATCGGGGCCACCGTCGATCCGCAATACTCGATCCTCACCGGGCACCTCGTCTTTCTCGTCATTCTGGCTAGCCCTCGTGGCCGGTTCGTCGCCACCCGGAGCGCTAAAGCATGACGACGCCCACCAGCCCCGTGAGCCCGACTCCGTGGGTCGTTCGGCGATCCAGCCTCGCTTCGCGAATCGGCTCTGGTGCCTTGATAGTCATCGGGCTCGCGCTTTTTGGAGTCCCCCAGGTTTTCGGCCCCAACATCGTACAGCAACTCACCAGCTTGCTCATCTTCCTTATCCTGGCCGTCATGTGGAACGCCCTTGCCGGGTACGCCGGCTTGGTCTCGGTCGGCCAGCAGGCCTTCATCGGTTTCGGCGCGTATGGAACGATCTTCATGACCCAGCAGGGCATCCAGCCCTACCTGGCCATGATTTTTGCCGCCATCGCCTCGGCAGCGCTTGCCGTCGTCCTGTCGCTGTTCGTGCTGCGTTTGCGTGGCGGCCGATTCGCGGTGGGCACCTGGGTAGTCGCCGAGACGATCGCCCTGCTAATCTCCCTGGATCAGGCCATGGGTGGCGGTACCGGCACCTCGTTGCGTGGGCTTAACGCCTATCCCCGGCAAGTCCGGATCGCTTACACTTACTGGCTGACGCTCGGCTTCACTGTCCTGCTGCTCCTTATCCTCTTCCTGTTGCTGCGAAACCGAGCCGGCGTTGGACTCCAGGCCATTCGCGACGACGAGGAGGCCGCAGCCTCCCTGGGCGTGCGGGTCGGGCGGTTGAAGTTTGTCCTGTTCGTGCTGGCCGGCTTCGGGTGCGGCGCCGCGGGAGCGCTGACCCTGGCCAACACCCTGTTCATCCAGCCACAGTCGATCTTCGGCGTGCAATGGTCGGCCTACCTGATTTTCATGGTGTTGGTCGGCGGCCTCGGCACGTTTGAAGGACCAATCATTGGAGCGATCCTCTTTTTCGTGATCCAGCACCAGTTCGCCGATCTGGGCGCCTGGTACCTGATCGGCCTGGGTCTGATCGCCGTTGCTTTCGCACTCTTTCTACCGCGCGGTTTGTGGAGCCTGATCAACGACAGGCTCCACATCCGTTTGTTGCCTGTCGGATACCATCTGCTGCGCCGGTCACCAGACGCCTCGGCGAGCGATCGAGGAAAGCCGAACCCGTGACCGGACACCGTGTGCCGATGTCGGCCCCTCACCCATAAGCGTTAGCGCGCCCCATAGGACCTATAGGACCCATTAGACCTATGGGACGCACTACCGTGCGATCCGCGAATGACGCCGATTAGGGTCGCGCAGGAGCGATCCCCTCGTCGCTGTCATACCGCAGATTCCGCAAATCTGGCCCAAATGTCGAAATGTGTGAGCACCAAACGTTATCATTATGAGGCCGGGGAGAAAAATTCTCGGCGTCAGCAAAAATTAATCGAACCAATATGAAATACGCATTACTCGTTCATGCACCCCTGGAAAACTTCAGTCGCCCCAAAGACCGAGCCGACATCGCAGCCGGGCGCGCGTACGGTGAGGCTCTGCAAGCCGCGGGTGTTTTGGTTGGCGGCGCGGGATTAGAGTCGCCGCAGTCTGCCACGACCGTCTCCGTCCGCGACGGAAAACGGCAAGTCCACGATGGGCCGTATGCGGAGACAAAAGAGTTTCTCGCCGGCTTCGCCATCATTGATGTGCCCAATCTGGATGCGGCCTTGGAATGGGCCGCTCGTAATCCCGCTGCCGGTCACTTGTTGGTTGAGGTCCGTCCGTTGGTGGGTTCATATTTTGCCACTGGAGGCAACAAACCTGCGTAATGAGCGAGTCCGCGGCGCATACTGCAATTGAAGCCGTTGCCCGCAATTCCTACGGGCGACTGATCGCCTATCTTGCGGCGCGCTCGGGCGACGTCGCTGGTGCGGAGGATGCGCTCGGTGACGCGTTCGTTGCGGCTCTGGAACGATGGAGAGTGGATGGAATTCCCCAAAAACCGGAAGCGTGGCTGCTTCATGTCGCCCGCAATCGCGTGATTGACGCCGCCCGACGCAATCAAGTCCGGCTAAACTCCGAGCAGTTTCTTCAGCAAATTCCCGCGGAAGCGGAGAGCGTCGCGGTGACCGAAGAACATTTTCCGGACGAACGACTCAAGCTTCTTTTCGTTTGTGCCCATCCCGCAATCGAGGTCGCAGCGCGGACGCCGCTGATGTTACAGACAGTGCTTGGCATTGACGCCGCTCGAATCGCTTCTGCGTTTTTGGTTTCTCCGGCCGCCATGGGTCAACGGCTTGTCCGCGCAAAAAACAAAATACGCGACGCAGCCATACCGTTTTGTGTGCCTGACCCGCCCGAATGGAACGAACGCCTCTCCTTTGTGCTTGATGCCATTTACACCGCTTACACGGCCGGTTGGGAAAGCTTGGTGGAAGGCAGTTCAACCGTTGACGCCCTGGCCGAAGACGCCATCACAATCGGACGAACCTTGGTTCAACTAATGCCAACCGAAGCCGAAGCTCATGGTTTGCTTGCGCTCATGTTGCACTGTCAAGCTCGTCGGGCTGCCCGTTGCACGAGCAACGGCGAGTTTGTGGCGCTCGATAAGCAAGACCACACTCGCTGGTCTCGACCAATGATCGATGAAGCCGAAAATCACCTCCGATTGGCGGCTGGGTTCAAACGTCTGGGGCGCTATCAATTGGAAGCAGCTATTCAGTCAATCCATGCTAACCGTGCGGTCATCGGATTTATCGACTGGC
>JAFAJU010000015.1 GCA_019236035.1 Verrucomicrobiota bacterium
CTCAATTCCGGGACCTGCAAGCGTTTGCGCAGTTCGGCTCCGACGTGGACGCAGGTACCCGGAAAAAGCTTGAGCGCGGGCAGCGCATTGTCGAGCTTTTCAAACAGGGGCAGTACAATCCTTTCGGGGTAGAGCTGGAGGTAGTGGTCCTTTTCGCAATGCAAAAGGGGTATTTTGATGATGTCCCTATCGACAAAGTAAAGGATTGCCAACGGAAGCTGATAGAGTACTTCCAGACGCGGAAAGAAGATGTCCTGGCGGCCATTCTGGAGAAGCTCGCGATCGATAAGGAGTTGGAGGAGAAGCTGCACAGCGCGATCAAGGATTTCAAAGGTTCTTATAAACCCTAGTTGATACCAATGCACAGCACCCTGGATATACGCCGGCGGATCAAGTCGGTAAAAAACACGGCTCAGATCACGAAAGCCATGCAGATGGTGGCTGCTGCGAAGATGCGCAAGGCTCAAGCGGCAGCGATTGCCGGAAGGCCATATCAGGAAATGCTGTCGCGAGTTTTGGCTGCATTGAAGAGTCGGGTCGATCCCTCCGGTCATCAGCTTTTGGCGGTACGGCCGGTTAACAAAGAATTGATCTTGATTTTTTCGACCGATAAAGGCCTGTGCGGCCCGTTAAACACGAATCTTTTTCGAGAACTTGCGGGAGTCGACCCAGCCCAGAGTGAATTTGCGGTTTCCGGAAGGAAAGCGGTTCAGTATATTACGAGGACACGCCGGACTTTAACGGCCGATTTCGTCTTGAGGGATACGATCCATTTCTCAGAGGTGCGACCGATAGCGAGATTCGTTTCGGACAAATTCATTTCCGGTGAGGTCGACCAAGTGCGAGTGTTGTACCCGAAGTTTGTCAACACGCTAACCCAGCAACCGGTGCTAAGGAAATTATTGCCAATTCCAGCTGAAGAACTCGATCTCGAGGGACCGCGAGCGCAAACGGGCGGAGAGTATTTGTTTGAACCGGACGAACAAACCGTTCTTGACTCGATTCTTCCTCACTATGTGGCATTCCAGTTGTTTCAGATGGCTCTCAATACCCGGGCATCTGAACACAGTGCTCGAATGGTTGCGATGAAGAATGCGACCGACAACGCCAAACAATTGGTCAGTGACTTAACCCTTGAGTACAATAAGGTCCGGCAGGCAAACATCACTACAGAAATACTTGAAATTAGCACGGCGCAGCTCGCCGTTGGATAATCCCGTAACATGAACACAGGTACTATTGTCCAAGTGATCGGCCCGGTTGTAGATGCTGATTTCGGCGGAACTACAGATTTGCCCGATATCTATGACGCGTTGGAAGTCGATTTTGAGCTTGATGGGTCGCCGTTAAAGAAGCTGACTCTTGAGGTCCAGCAAGATTTAGGAGGCGGTTGGGTTCGGGCAATTGCGATGTCGTCGACCGAGGGTCTCAAGCGGGGGATGCCGATTACGAATACGGGGGCACCGATCTCTGTGCCTGTAGGCGACGGTGTTCTCGGTCGCGTTTTCAACGTGACTGGAGATCCAGTGGATGAGCGCGGGCCGGTAAACTTCGAGAAGAGATATCCCATCCATCGAAAGGCGCCGAGCCTGTTGGACCAAGATACAAGTGCCAGCATCCTTGAAACGGGTATTAAGGTTATCGATCTGATTTGTCCGTTCTCCAAGGGAGGGAAGGCTGGCGCATTCGGCGGTGCCGGAGTCGGTAAGACCGTGGTGATTATGGAATTGATCAACAACATCGCCAAGGGCCATGGCGGTTATTCGGTCTTTGCGGGAGTAGGTGAGAGGACCCGGGAAGGGAACGATCTTTACAACGAGATGTCCGAAGCCGGGGTCATTGATCAAAAGGATTTGAGCAAGTCGAAGGTGGCGCTTGTGTATGGTCAAATGAACGAACCTCCCGGCGCTCGGCTTCGGGTAGGATTGTCGGCTCTATCGATGGCGGAATACTTCCGAGACGAGAAGAACCAGGATGTCCTGCTCTTCATCGATAATATCTTCCGGTTCTCCCAGGCTGGTTCGGAAGTCTCAGCTCTCCTTGGACGAACTCCTTCGGCGGTCGGCTACCAACCGACGCTCGCGTCTGAAATGGGTGACCTGCAGGAGCGAATCACTTCAACCAAAAAAGGCTCGATCACCTCGTTCCAGGCAGTATATGTTCCTGCGGACGATTTAACTGATCCGGCGCCGGCGAACACCTTTGCACATCTGGATTCGACGATTGTGTTGGATCGGGCGATTTCCGAGCTTGGGATCTATCCGGCGGTTGATCCGCTCGCTTCCACTTCAAAAGCGCTTGCGCCGGAGGTCGTGGGGCAAGACCATTACAATATCGCCCGAGGCGTGCAACGCGTATTGCAGCGCTACAAGGATCTCCAGGATATCATTTCGATTCTGGGTATGGACGAGCTAAGCCCTGAAGATAAATTGACCGTTTACCGTGCTCGAAAGATTCAGCGTTTCTTGAGCCAACCATTCCATGTTGCGGAAGTTTTTACCGGGAAAGAGGGGAAGTACGTCAGTATCGCTGAAACCGTGCGCGGATTTAAAGAGATCCTCGATGGCAAACACGACGATGTGTCTGAGCAGAATTTCTATATGAAAGGCGGGATCGAGGAGATTCGCGAAGCTCAGGATTAATCTGCGATGGCAAAGCTACTGCTCGAAATCGTTACACCGGAAGCAAAGACTTTCTCTCAGGACGTTGATATGGTGGTGCTACCTGGTGTTGAGGGCGAACTAGGCATCTTGCCGATGCACGTTCCGCTGATGACCCGGCTTTTACCTGGTGAGGTGCGAATCACCCAGGGTGAAAAGCACATAGAGCTAGTGGTTGGAACCGGCTTCGTTGAGGTGACTCAGACCAAAGTTTCGATTCTGACCGACATGGCTATGGCTGACTCCGAGGTCGATGAGAGCGCCGCGGAAGAGGCGGTAAAGCGGGCTCAGGCCGATCTACAGGACAAGAATCTTAATTCGGAAGAAGTGGCAGAGATTGAGGGAGCGATCACTCGCTCCTTAGCGCAACTGAAGTTCAAGCGTCGCAGGCGCGCACATTAGGAAGCAACATTCTGCTTTCTTACGTTAGGTGCCGGAACAAATGGTATCGGGTGGCCAAAATCGGATCTCCATTCGCGGGGGCGTCGTTCATAGACCGAGTCATCCTTGGAGCGGTGGAACGAGACGACTCTTGCAGTTTTGTCGTGCTGAAGGTTTGGAATTTGTACCGGAATGGCGTGGTCGCGACGAACAGGGAAACGAGATATTCGAACACATAGAAGGCGAGGTGGGGAACTATCCCTTGCCCGAATTTCTCAAGAGCAGTACGGCGGTCATTACCGCTGGGCTAATATTGCGAAGGTTTCATGATGTGACGGCAAAACTCATCGGCGACGATGCACTACACCTGCAGTTGAGCCCATTAGATCCAGTAGAGGTAGTTTGTCACGGTGATTTTGCGCCATATAACTGTGTATTTGATCGTGAAGGCCGCATCAAAGGAGTCATTGATTTTGACGGAGCACGTCTAGGACCAAGGACTTGGGATCTGTCTTATGCAATTTATCGTTTTGTGCCGCTGGTCGACTTTGACGGCCCCGATGAAGGTTTTGGTGATATCAGCAATCGACTCCATCGGCTACACGCATTTTTTGACGCGTATGGCGTCAGTCGGGAGGAGATGATTGCTTCAGTAAAACTGCTGCCGAGACGCCTGCTTTCTCTGCTTGACTGGATTTATAAAGAGGCAGCGGCAGGGAATGAGGGGTGCAAGCAAAACCTACGTGATAAACATCATGAGCTCTACTTGAGAGACGTTCGCGCTCTCACGACGCTTCACGAAACAATTTAAAGTTGCAAGCCTTAGGGCCGTTTCGATTATTTATGCCGGTCACTTCTATGTTCGAACTAATGCCCGCATGCAAAGCTGCGGGAAGGGGTGGTCGCATCGCTACAAGGCTATTCATCAACGGACATGGAGCCATTAAGCTTTCGAACAACGCCTCCGGAAGCCTCTCTTTGAGCTGATTAACTAGCTCCGGATACTGCGTTTTTGAGCGGATAAAACTACTGCTCAACTAGAGCAAGAGAGTGAGACGACGATAGTAGGTCATTTGTGTTAGTAAGACGGGTCAGTTGAAATCA
>JAFAJU010000536.1 GCA_019236035.1 Verrucomicrobiota bacterium
TTATGAAGCGGTGACCCAAGAGGAAGTCCCACAATTACTCGCAAAATATCAGTAAGCATGGCCTCGAGCATTCGCACTCCACATCCGCGCGAGAAGCGGATCATATTCAAAAACATCGATCGCCCCGGCTGGACGAATGACGTTGGATGCTATCTCCACGACGGCGGTTACGAGGAGTTGAAAAAGGCATTCACTATGAAGCCGGAGCAGATTGTGAATGAGGTGAAGGCTTCCGGCTTGCGAGGTCGAGGCGGCGCCGGATTCCCTTGCGGCGTGAAATGGGGTTTTATCCGGCCGGGCGGGACAAAACCGGTCTATCTGATTTGCAACGCAGACGAGTCCGAGCCGGGGACATTTAAGGATCGCTACATCATCCATCAAGATCCGCACCAACTGCTCGAGGGCATGATCATTTCATGCTATGCGGTCAATGCGCGACTAGCCTACATTTATATTCGCGGTGAATTTCCCGAAGGCGCCAAAATCCTCGAGCGAGCTCTCGCCGAAGCAAAAGAACACGGATTTCTGGGCAAGAATATTCTGGGGTCAGGATTCGATTTAGAGATCTACGTTTTCCGGGGCGCCGGAGCTTACATTTGCGGGGAAGAAACCGGTTTGATTGAGTCCATGGAAGGGAAGCGTCCGTATCCGCGCATCAAACCGCCTTACTTTCCGGCTGCTCTCGGCCTCTATTTGTGCCCGACTATTGTCAACAACGTCGAAACGTTATGCAACGTGAAGCATATCGTACGCATCGGTGGCGCTGAATACGCCAAGATGGGAAAACCGAACAATACCGGGACACGTCTGCTTTGCGTGAGCGGGGATGTCCAGAAACCCGGGTATTACGAATTCGAGGTCGGCGGAATTACGATTGGCGAACTGATCAACGATATTTGCGGCGGCATGAAGCCAGGCCGAACGCTTAAGGCGCTCATTCCGGGCGGCAGCTCCGCAAAGGTGATGAGCGCAACGGACCGCTATAAGATTAAGACCAAGCAACCGGACGGCACCATTGTAGAGACCGAGATGGGTTTGGAGGATATCCCAATCGATTTCGATACTCTGGCAGCCGCGGGCTCAATGGCTGGGTCCGGCGGTGTTATCGTGATGGACGATACTCGCGACATGGTTTGGGCATTGAACAATATCAACGAGTTTTACGCGCACGAGAGCTGCGGCCAGTGCACTCCCTGCCGTGAGGGGTCTCTCTGGATGAAGAAGATAACGGAGCGAATGCTCCACGGAGGAGGCGTTGAACAAGACACTGACACTCTCAAGAGCGTTGCGGATAACATTGCCGGTCGTACGATCTGCGCCTTCGGAGAAGCCTGCGCGTGGCCAACCCAGAGCTTTGTCGCCAAGTTCCGGGATGAGTTCGTCGCGACCGCCCACAAAAAGGGAGACGGGAACGGATCTACTAACTCCTGAACAGTCAAGATGAGCGCACCAACCGAACTCCTTAACGTCCAGATTGACGGTGTCTGGTACCAGTTCAAAAAGGGTACTCGCGTCATTGAAGCGTGCGCTCAAGCCGGAAAGTTTGTTCCTCACTACTGCTACCATCCGAAGCTAAGCTCACCTGGTAATTGCCGGATGTGTCTCATCGAGATGGGTATGCCCAAAACGGGCCCGGATCGAAAACCGGAGTTGGGCGCAGACGGCAAACCGGTCATAAATTGGATCCCGCGTCCACAAATATCGTGTGCTCAGGATATCGCTGAGGGCATGGGCATCCGGACTGACTCGCCAATGGTGCAGGAGTGCAGGCACGGGGTAATGGAGTTTCTTTTAATCAATCATCCTTTGGACTGTCCGATTTGCGACCAGGCAGGCGAATGTCATCTCCAGGAGTACAGCGTTGAATATGGAACAGCCGGTTCCCGATTTCTTGACGAGAAAGTCAAAAAGCCGAAGCGGGTTGAGCTAGGTCCCCGAGTGACGCTTGATGATGAGCGCTGTATCCTGTGCTCCCGGTGTATCCGGTTCATGAAAGAGGTCGCTCATGACGACGTGCTAGGATTTGCCAGTCGCGGAAGCCACACTTATCTCACGGCTCATCCTGGAAAACGGTTGGACAGCAATTACTCGCTTAACACCGTAGATATTTGTCCCGTCGGAGCCCTGACCAGCACCGATTTCCGATTCAAAATGCGCGTATGGTTTCTCAAAGAAACCAAAAGCATTTGTACGAGTTGCGCCACCGGTTGCAACACCATCATCGGTACTAGGGAAAATGTCATCTACCGACAGACACCGAGGGAAAATGACGCCGTGAATTCTGCCTGGATGTGCGATTACGGTCGGTTGAATATTCACTACGTCAATTCCGCCGATCGACTCAAATTTCCGCAGATACGGGAGAATCAGACATTAGCCAACGTCTCCTGGAAAAGCGCCCTCGCGAAGGCTGGCGAAGAGTTGAAGCAATTGCAGAAAAACGCCGTCGCCGTGGTGGCCTCCGCGAAGATGACAAACGAAGAGCTCTGGCTGACGAAGAAATTAATCGATACGCTTGGCACCGGCTATCATGACATTGTTCCCAGAGCCGGTGAAGCCGATCAACTCCTCGTGAGCGCGGATCGGAACCCAAACACGTTGGGTGCGCAACTCTTTGGGGTAACAACCGAGCATCCTGGTTCCAAGCTGCAGGAAATAACCGAAAAGATTGTCTCGGGTGAAATTAAGGCTGTAGTGGCTCTCGGCGAAGACTTGGCGCAAATCGGCCTCGCAGAGGGCGACCTCAAGAAACTGTCGGCTTTAATTGTCGCCGGCATATTGCCGAACGAGACCACCCGAAGTGCGAGCGTGTTGCTTCCGGCCTGCGCTTTCCCTGAAAAGCGGGGCACGATGATCAATATCAAAGGGCGGCTGCAGCGCTTGAATCGCGCTTCACAGGCGCCGGGAGAGGCCAGGGACGATTGGGAAATTATTCGTGACCTGCTTCAACAATTGACCGGATCGAACGGGATCTACCTGATCGAGGATGTTTTCAAGCAAATCGCGGAGGCGATTCCCGA
>JAFAJU010000539.1 GCA_019236035.1 Verrucomicrobiota bacterium
GTACGGCGCAATGAAATTGTTGGTCTGCTGGGGGACAATGGCGCAGGCAAATCGACCCTGATAAAAATTCTGTCAGGTGCGCTCAGGGCCGATCGGGGCGACATCTACATGCATGGCGGCAAGGTTAATATCCGCAATACAACTGACGCCATAGCTCAGGGGATCGAGACGATCTATCAAGACTCGGCGCTGGTGACTCAGCTCTCGATTGCGCGCAACCTGTTTTTGGGCCGCGAACCGGTTAAGGGGTTGCGCCTGCTCGACAGGCTGGATCAGAATGCGATGAACGAGGTGGCGCGCCAACTGCTCAAGCAGGTGGGCATCACAAAGGACATTCCGCCGACCACCCCGATCAGCGCGCTCTCGGGCGGTGAACGCCAGGCGGTCGCGATCGCCCGCGCGATGCATTTCGAGAGCGAATTGATTATCCTCGATGAGCCAACTAACAATCTCGGTGTCGAAGAGACACAGGGCGTGCTGCGTTTCGTGCGCAATGCCCGCGACTCCGGACATTCGTGCATCTTTATTGCGCACAACATCTACCACGTGTTTCAGGTGGTAGATCGCATTATTGTGCTGCGGCGTGGCAAAAAGGTCGCCGACGACATCGATCCGAAGCAGACAACGATCGAGGCGGTTGAGCGCATCATTACGGGCATGACCCTCGCTTAGGGTCTGGCCTCCATCGCTCGCAAATCTTCGGAGATTAGTGAGCGACGCAGGCTAGGCGAGTTTTTCCTCATATCTATCCACCAGAAATCGCTTGCCTTTCCGGATAACAGAATGCCCTTCAGCCTCAAGGCGCCTGGTGAGATTGTCGATTCCGCCAGGATAATTGGGGTTTAATTCGCCGTTTGCTCTCAAAGCTCTCCAGTAGGGCAATAGCTTCTTCTTGCCTTCCAGCTCCTCTTCGTTAGCTAGGTTAGCCGGACTTTTCTTGCTGTTCCCGCCGGTAACGCGCTGGCTGCTACGACGGAGTGTGCAGACCTCCAGAACGGAGCGTAGACCTCCAGCGCCAGCCAGCGGCTCAGGGCACGCCGGCGAAGCGGCTGCCCAGGACCACGACGGAACGTGCGCTGACTTCGTAATCGAGAGACGGAAGCGGGACTTCAGCGCCCGCCTCACTGATGTCTTCCGGACTCGGCAAGCTTGTGTCCACGATCCGGCTCCAATCGCCGGCTTCTCCTTGTTGAATGTGGAACCGCAGCGGTTGCCAGTAAGCGTTTATCATCACGTACAGGTCTCCTTCGCCGAAACGCGCGCCGCGCAGATGAAACGCTAGGCTGTGCGAATCATGAGTCATATCCACCTCGTTGCCTGTGCCATGCCACTGGACATCTTCTCTCCAAAATCGGCTGCGGGCGATCGAGCGACGCGCCTTGCGCAGGGCGATCATCCGCTGGAAAAAGCGGAACAGGTCGCGGTTTTGCTCAAGCCGATCCCAGTCGAGCCAGGTTATTTGGTTATCTTGGTTGTACGGGTTGTTGTTGCCGTGTTGAGTCTGGAGGAACTCGTCGCCGGCACAGAACATCGGGGTACCGTTAGCCAGCATCAGCAAACAACAAAAGTTTTTCACCTGCCTGCGGCGCAGCGCCACAACGTCTTCCGGCACGCCGTCGTCGCCCTCCCAACCGCAGTTCCAGCTCAGGTTGTAGTCCGCGCCGTCCAGGTTGCCGTGTCCGTTTGCCTGATTGTGCTTGTGGTTATAAGCAACCAGATCGTAAAGGCAAAACCCATCATGGGCGGTAATAAAGTTAATGCTTTGATTTGGGCGATAAACATCGTCAGGGCCGTCGGGGAAAAGATCGTCGCTGCCGTACAGGCGTCTCATGAGTGCGCCGACGCTATCGGGATCGCTTTTGACAAAACTGCGCACATCGTCGCGAAATTCCGCATTCCATTGGCGCCACATCAGACCCGGATAACTCCGCCCGAGCATATAGGTGCCGATGTCCCACGCTTCCGCGACCAGCCGCAGGTCCCACTGCGCTCCCAGATCGCTAATCTCGCTGATCACGGGCGCCTTGCCTGTCTGGACGTTGCCGTAGTCGTCCCGGGCAAATATTGACGCGAGATCAAATCGAAACCCATCCACTCCCATTTCCTCGGCCCAGTGGCGCAGGCTGCGCAGGATAAGGGCGCGGACTATAGGGTGCGCGCAGCGAGTCGTATTACCACAGCCGGAGTCATTGCGGTAGCTGCCGTCGGGATGCAGCAGGTAATAGCTTGAGTTGTCCAGGCCGCGCAATGAATAGGTCGGGCCGGCTTCGTCGGCTTCGGAGGTGTGGTTGTAAACAACATCGAGCCAGATCTCGATGTTCGCCTCGTGAAACGCCTTGACCATCTCACGAAACGCCTGCACCGAATCGTGGACCGCATACGCCTCATGGGGTGCAAAGAAGTTGAGAGTCATATAGCCCCAGTAGTTGCCTTCTTGCGGATCGAACTGATGCACCGG
>JAFAJU010000379.1 GCA_019236035.1 Verrucomicrobiota bacterium
TCTATACTTCGTTGCCGCGGTCCGGGCTTCATGTTCTTGTCCAATTCCACGTCAAACAAAATGATCTCTCTTACAGATTGGCGGGTCGCAAAATCGAGAACCCGCCAAAGGTGAGGAAGCAGCAATGGTTTAAACAAGTCTTCCAACCAATGTCGCCAGCTGTCCCCGACCGGCCCTTCGACTTGCCACGAGATAGCTCGCATGGAGTCGAAGTTTGGATTGCAACGTCGAACGACTTCACTTAGCTCGCTCAGAGCAAAACCTGCCGGTGACATTCCCATTCGGCGATCGTATCACGAGTTAGCCCTCATGTCAGCGATAGGGATGCGGTGAGCTCGCCGAAGTCCTCGCCCTACCACCCCTGTCCTGCTCTAGCGCCCCAGCAGCCAGATCAAACTGCCGTTGCCAGGCTTAACATTCTCGGACGGAAGCCCATGTCCTCCCTCCAACACCTGATTAATTATATTTTCCTTTTTCGCATCGTTCACAAGAAAGGCGACGCAACGCGCAGCGTTAATCTGCGGATAAGTAAGGGTGATTCGATGGGTATTAAACTTCGGCACAAAATTGCTCACAACATCCTTTTCCTTCTCCTGCAATGCGGTTGTTCCCGGAAACAACGACGCCGTATGACCGTCTTCGCCCAATCCGAGTAGGATCAAATCATGCGCGTAACGCTCTTGATTGAAACGGGCGGCCAAGGCGTTCAGAGTGCTCTGATAATGGGCCGCAGCCTCCTCAGGCGCGATTTCGCCCTGCATTCGAAACACCTCTCCGGGACTCGTGAGAATGAGGAAAGCTTCGGACGCCATCCGGTAATTGCTTTGCGGATCATCGGGAGGCACACAGCGCTCATCACCAAAAGTCACAATCCACTTAGGCCAACGGCAATCTTTCAGGACCAGCGCCTGGTAGACAGCACGCGGGGTATTTCCGCCACTGAGGGCGATTCGAAAACAGCCATGCTCTTCGATTGCTTCCTTCGCCGCGTTCGATATGAGTGAGGCTGCATCTTCTACAAACGATCGTGTTCGAATTATCTCGGGCTTCATAAACATTTGACTGGTATTAGAAACTCAATCGTACCAGCTCCGGATTTCAACTCCTGTAGGCTTACGCTCATCAGGGTCGCCTTTCGAAAATGAACGCTCTCAGCGTGTCCTCCGATCAACGCGCCCGCCAGGCTACTGAAGTCCGGCTCATGACCCACCAACATGACGCTCGCCTTTCCTGAGTATTTCTCAAGGCAAGAGAAAAGTCGTTCCGCTGTCATCCCGGGCCGCAGAAACTCTTCGATCTGCACAAGCTTCGGCAAGTTCAGTTCGCGCGCAACGAGTCGCGCTGTTTCTTCGGCTCGCACCAGAGGACTCGATAATATGATTTCCGGAACGAACCCGTGCTCCAGGCAAAACTTGCCAATGCTCCTGGCTTGTTTCGAGCCCTTTGCAGTCAAAGTCCGCTTCTCATCGTTGGCTGCGTCGGGTTCCGCCTCGGCGTGACGTAACAGGAAGAGTTGCATGACGGGAACACCCCTTTTATCGAGCGATTCAGCTAATGGCAAGGCCTAGCCTGCATCGCTCACAAATCTTCAGAGATTTGTGAGCGATGCAGGCTCTCATGCCATCGGCCCAAAGGCCTTTAGGAACGCTGCTTCGACGACCAGCACTTCCTGCACATTTCTCGAAAGGGCATCCAACAGCGACTGCAAAGCGCCAAGCCTTTTCATTAGCTCAACGCCAGAGACTCTTTCCGCCAGGGCGCTAGCGGCTGCTCGATAGTCCACAAGGTCCAAAAACGGACTCTCGTGCTTAATCCGTAACGCATCTCCGAGCCACTCAATCAACCTTAGAACCAGGTTGGCTCGCTCCTTCACGTATCTGCTCTCCGTCAAGGCCAACAACCGTTCCTCCCGCTCCGCGAGCCATACGCCATCCGTGGTCTGTTTGTAAGCCGTTTGATCCTTCTTCAGCAGGTCGCCGTGTTCCGTTTCGATCCTGTCTCGTATCTTTCCCAGGGTCTCCTGGAAAGCCCGCGCCAATTTCAGCGCCGCCAGAACCGAAAACCCCTCGGCTTCAACAATCCGGCCTAGTTCCGCCAGCAGCTTCGCTTCCTCTATGGTTAGCGTCTTTGTCTTTGCAGGGCGCAATTGGATTTCCATGCAACGAGACCGTATCGTATCGAGCAGTGCCTCAGGAAGGGCAGTCACAAGGATCAGCAGTGAGTGATCCGGCGGTTCCTCCAACGTCTTCAAAAATGCATTAGCCGCCTGGGGCATCAGCCGGTCGGCCTCATAGATGACTCCAAATTTCATCCTGGCCCGAGTTGCACGCATCCGCAGGGAGCTTTCCAGCTCGCGAATTTGCTCAACGAGAATTCTGCGGGACTTGGATTCAGGCTCGATCCCGTGAAAGTCCGCGGCATCAATGATCTCCCCGTTAATTACACCAAAAAAATCGGTGACCAGACGACGCTTCCCACTCCCCTCTGGTCCGGAGAACAAAAATGCGTGAGCAAGTCTGCCGCGCGCATTCGTCTCGCTGAGATACCGCAGAGCCTGATCAAACGAGAAGGCCATCGACTTCCTTCCAGATTGCTTCCTCCACTTCGTCCTCCGTTTTCGATGCGTCTATGACTTTCACTCGGCCCGGTTCCGTACGGGCGATGTCAAGATAGCCTCGGCGAACCCGTTCGAAAAAGTCCTGCGAGAGCCGCTCCATTCTATCCTCTCCTCCGACCGGGCGCACCCTTCGTATGCGACGCATCCTTGACGCTTCCACATCAAGGTCTAACAAGAGTGTCCGGTCGGGAATGCACGTTCCCACGACAAATTCGTTCAACAACTTTATAAAGGTCAGGTCCAGCCCTCGCCCGATTCCCTGGTAAACCGTGGTCGAATCATAGAATCGGTCTGATATGACCACCAATCCTCTCTCGAGGGCGGGCCTTAACACTTCACCGACAAGCTGTGCACGGCCGGCCGCGAACAGCAGCAATTCTGTTTCATTGCGCATCGAGCTTCCCTCCTTCGCATAGAGGAGCAGCCGCCGAATGGCCGACCCTACTTCCGTAAAACCCGGTTCGCGCACGGTCAACACCTGCCGGCCGCATCTCTCCAGGCGCCGCTCCAGGCGTTTGACTTGTGTCGATTTTCCAGACGCTTCGCCCCCTTCGAATGTGATAAACAGGCCAGGCATCCCTTGTGCCGATAAACGAGCGGATCGCGAAATACAACACCCAAGAACAGAAATTGAACACCGATAATTTGGCGATCCGTATGAAATGCGGATCGCCAATTATCGGTGTTCAATTTCTGTTCTACGTGCTATCGCTGCCTCATGTCGCAATATTGGCTGGTTAAACAGGAACCAACCGCATATTCCTGGGACCAATTCGTCGCCGACGGAAAGACTGATTGGACCGGCGTACGAAACTTCCAGGCGCGGAACAACTTGCGTTCCATGAGACTGGGAGATTCGGTGCTGTATTATCACAGCGTCAACGGCAAAGCCGTCGTCGGAATCGCGAAGGTAACGAAAGAAGCCTTTCGAGATCCAACCGCGGCCGAGGGAGATTGGTCCGCCGTCGAACTCACACCGGTGAGACCGGTCCAACGACCAGTCAAACTTGACCAGATCAAGAACGAGCCGCGCCTAGCCAACGTTCCCCTGCTGAGATACTTAAGATTGTCCGTCATGAAACTTACAAAGGAAGAATTCGACACGATCCTCGAGCTGGGAAACTAGGATCGTTTCTCGTTTCTGGTTCCTCGTTTCTCGGATGGTCGTCTTTGCGCGACACCGCGAGAAACCAGAAATGAGAAACGATCATGAAGACCCTGGGCGAGATCGCCAGCTATGTCGGCGGCCAGTTACGCGGCGACGCGTCAATTGAGATTAAGCGTGTCGTACATCCCGCTCTCGTGCGAGACAACTCTGATCTCGCGCTGATTCTTTCCCCAGGCGCCGCCTCGCTGATCTCTTCCGGCAAAATCACCAATGCAGTGTTACCGGAAGAACTTGCAGACCTTCCAACGCCAAACCGGATTATTGTGAATCATCCAAGGCTGGTGCTGGCGAGGGTATTGGAGCTTTTCGCCCGCCCCGTCTCTGTGTATCCAGGGGTGCACCCAAGCGCCGTAATTGATCCGAGTGCGAAGATCGGCCGGCACACATCCATTGGACCCTATTGCTGGATCGGGCCTGAGACCCGCGTCGGCGATCATTCCAGACTCGTTTCCCATGTAAGCGTCGGTGCCGAGGTGCAAATCGGCGAAAACGCGCTCCTGCACGCGGGCGTGCGCATCGGCGATCGTTGCCAGATCGGCAGCCGGGTGATTATTCAGCCAAACGCCACGATCGGCGGGGATGGTTTTGCGTATGTGACGCCCGAGCCGGGCAGCATTGAATCAGCCCGCGCCAGCGGCGAGGTCAGAAGCTTTAATGACGAACTGGTTCGGATCAACTCGATCGGAAACGTAGTCATCGAGGACGACGTTGAGATAGGCGCCGGTACCTGTATTGATCGCGGCACGCTGGGTGAAACGCGCGTCGGGCGAGGCTCAAAATTAGACAACCTCGTCCAGGTTGGACACAATGTTACGATTGGTACAAACTGTCTCATCGTCGCGCAGGTCGGGTTGGGAGGCAGTTCAAAAGTCGGCCACCGCGTCGTGGTGGGCGGTCAGGCGGGATTGCCGGACCACTTGACCATCGGGGACGACGCTATAATTCTTGCTCAAGCCGGGATTACCAGTCATATCCCGGCGCGGGGCATCGTGATCGGTTCCCCGGCGGAACCAAGACGCAATTTCCTCGAGCAACAGCTGAACATCAAACGAATCCCGAGAATCTCCAAACAGATAAAAGAGTTGCAGCAACAAGTGGCGGACCTGACCGAGAAGTTGAACTCATTGACGCGTGAGGACTAGGTAGGGGCGCGCTCCAGCGCGACCGGCGTCGCACGGTTCGAGACGCCTTTCTCCGGCCCTGTTCACGGTATTTAGACGTGCGACGCCGGTCGCGCGGGAGCGCGCCCCTACCGGCGTCACGCGCCACGCGCCTCGGCTCGGGCGGAGCCTCGCCCTACCAACCTTGCTCACCTACCCGAGCCGCCACCCCCAGCATTTGACACCTCGTCGCGGCTGGGTACCCTTCAACGCTCCCCATGAAGGTGGTGATTCTTGCCGAAGGGTGCTAACGTAGCAAACGGAACACTCGCCTTAAAACTTTCTTAAAAAGACGTGGCTCAATCGATTTTAGAAGCGTTCGAGAAAACAGGTGCGTTGTTGAATGGCCACTTCGTCCTCAGCTCAGGCCTGCACAGCAGGCAGTACTTCCAATGCGCTCTGGTCCTGCAGCACACCGACATTGCGACGGAAATTTGTTGCGACCTTGCATCTAAACTCGCAGAGGTCGAATGTGATGCCGTTATTTCGCCGGCCATGGGCGGCATTATCGTTGGACAAGAAGTTGGGCGAATGCTCGGTAAACGCCACATTTTCGCCGAGAAACAAGATGGAAAATTGGTTTTGAGACGCGGATTTAAGGTTGCGCCGGGCGAGCGCTTTATCGTGGCCGAAGATGTCGTGACCCGGGGTACAAAGGTTCAAGAAACAATCGATATCGTTAAAAATTTTGGTGGGAAAGTGGTGGCTGTTGGCTGCTTGGTTGACCGGAGTGGTGACCAATCGCCGGATTTTGGATGCAGATTCGTGAGTTTGGCTAAGCTCCACGTCGAGACATTCGAGCCCGACAAACTTCCTCCCGACCTCGCGGCAATCCCGGTCGACCGACCAGGAAGCAAGTAGAAGGAAATTTCTATGGTTAGTTGGATTTTACGGAAGGTTCTGGGTTCGAAGAACCAGCGGGAAATAAGGCGGATCCGTCCGCTGGTGGAAAAGATCAACCTGCTAGAGCAACAATTTCAGTCCCTTACCGAAGATCAACTTCGAGAGAAGACCGCCCAGTGGAAAAGAGATCTGGCGAACGTCGATGATCCGGACGAACTCGCGAGTCGCCTTCACGGCATTCTGCCGGAAGCGTTCGCTGTTGTAAAGAACGCGGCGCGCCGGCTTTGGGAGCGAACCATCTCAGTCTGTGACCAACCTGTCATCTGGAACATGATCCATTTCGACGTGCAGCTTATCGGTGGAATCGTGCTGCACGAAGGCAAGATCGCTGAGATGGCGACAGGCGAGGGAAAAACGCTCGTCGCGACTTGTCCGATCTACCTCAACGCTCTTACGGGCCGCGGCGTTCATCTCGTGACCGTCAACGATTATCTGGCTCGTCGCGACGCAGAATGGATGGGTGAAATCTACAAGCTTCTCGGACTCACCGTCGGATGCATACAGCACGACCAATCGCCTTCGCTGCGAAAGGAGCAATACGATTGCGACGTCACGTACGGGACCAACAGCGAGTTCGGCTTCGATTACCTGCGCGACAACGGGATGGCAACCACTAAGGAACAGCAGGTCCAGCGAGGCCATTACTATGCGATCGTCGACGAAGTCGACTCCATCCTTATCGACGAAGCTCGGACGCCGCTCATCATCAGCGGGCCTGCGACGGTTTCGTCCCACCAGTACGACAAGTTTAAGCCGCTAGTCGAACAGTTGGTGCGAAAGCAAACGATGCTCTGCAATCGCTTGGTTTCGGAGGCGAAAGAATTGCTTGAAAAGGGTCAAGTTGAGGAGGGAGGAAGAATTCTCTTCAAAGTGAAACTTGGCCAGCCCCGGAACAAAGGTCTGTTACGCCTGATGGAAGATCCGGATAATCGCAAGGCCATCGACAAATCTGAGCTTTCCTTCTACCAGGATTCCCGAAAAGAGGAACTGGTGGCGTTAAAAGAGGAGCTTTATTTCACCATTGACGAACGGCATCAGGATTCAGACCTCTCCGAGATGGGGCGGTCGTTTTTGAATCCGGACGACCCGAATGCCTTTGTACTGCCCGATCTCATCACCGAATTCACCGAGATCGACCTGGACCAGAAACTGGACCAGGCGCGCAAAGACGAGGCCAAACGAGTGCGTCAGCAGTACTGTGACAGCCAGGCCGAGCGTATTCACAACATCTCCCAGCTCCTGCGCGCTTACTGCTTGTTCGAGAAGGACGTCGATTACGTCATCGAGGAAAACAAGGTGATCATCGTCGACGAGCATACCGGACGAAAGATGCCAGGACGCCGCTGGAGCGATGGCTTGCATCAGGCCGTCGAAGCGAAGGAAGGGGTCCAGATTGATCGCGAAACTCAAACCCTCGCAACGATCACGATTCAAAACTACTTCCGCCTCTACCACAAGTTAGCCGGCATGACCGGCACCGCCGAAACCGAGGCGAACGAATTCCATGACATCTACAAACTGGATGTCGTCGTAATCCCGACAAATCGTCCAGTGATTCGCGATGACAACAACGATCGCATCTACAAGACGCGTCGGGAGAAATACGGCGCTGCCGTGGACGAAATCAAGGCTTGCTATGCCAAAGGCCAGCCGGTCCTGGTCGGCACCGCCAGCGTCGAAGCATCCGAGCTTCTAAGCCGCATGTTGAAACGGGAAAAGATCCCACACAACGTGCTCAACGCAAAGTATCACCGTCAGGAGGCCGAAATTGTGGCCCGCGCAGGACAGCGCGGCACAGTTACAATTTCCACCAACATGGCCGGTCGCGGTACCGACATCAAACTTGGCGACGGCGTCCCCGATATCGGCGGACTTCACGTCCTTGGAACCGAACGTCACGAGTCCCGGCGCGTTGATCGGCAGCTCCGCGGTCGCTGTGCTCGCCAAGGCGACCCCGGTTCTTCCCGCTTTTATGTCAGCTTCGAAGACGATTTGATGCGGAATTTCGGCGCATCTGAAAAGATGACGTCAATGATGGAGCGATTCGGGCTTAAAGACGGCGAAGAGCTCGAACATCCCTGGCTCAACAAAAGCGTCGAAACGGCTCAAAAACGAGTCGAGCAACGAAACTATCTTATCCGCAAGCGGACTTTGGACTTTGACGACGTCATGAACAAGCAGCGCGAGGTCGTGTATACGCTGCGCAACGAAACTCTAGAGACTAGCGAACCCCGGAAATTGATCTTTGAGATAGTCGACGAGGTTGTTCCACTGAGGGCTCAGGAGTATTTGCAACCTCCCGATGGCGCCGAGCCTGACTATGAGGGCTTACTGCAATGGGTGAACACCACGTTCCCTTTGGGGTTAAGCCGGACCTCGGCCAAGTTCGACACCCGTGCAGCCGAAGAGAATTCGCAGTTTCTGGTTGACCGGATCAAACAGTCTTATCAGCAGAAGGTTAGTCACGAGGAATCTGAGGCGGTTGTAGGGCTTGAGCGCTACGTCATTCTTAACGCGATCGATCGGCTCTGGCAGGAACACCTTTACGCCATGGACGGTCTTAGAGAAGGAATTTATTTACGCAGCTACGGCCAGAAGGACCCCTTGGTGGAATATAAAGCCGAGGCATACGAGATGTTCAGTCAGCTGATGGCGAGTATCAAAAACGAGGTTCTGTCTAATCTGTTCCGCAGCACGACAAATCTGATGGCCTTCGAGCAGTTCTTGTCTTCGCTTCCCTTCAACGTCGTCCAGCGTCCGGAAGGTCCGCCACCGGCGCGGACTCCCACAGGGCCGCTGCCCCGGCGCGAAAATCTCGGTGTTGGCCGCGATGACCAGACCGAGAATAACGGTGACGAACTCGAACTGGTCATACCCACAGTGCGCAGAGAAGCGGCCAAAGTCGGCAGGAACGACCCCTGTCCGTGCGGTAGTGGCAAGAAATACAAACTCTGCTGCGGGAGACTGGCCTAAAGGCCTGTCGCACTTACCTATCAGCGGATACAGATCTTAGCGCAGGGCTGAAGCCCTATAAGCGTTAACTTAATCGCGGTTTGTCTTCCTTGTCCCGGAGGGACTGTACGATGGTAGCCTGGCACGAAGTGCCTGGAATTCGTAAGAAAAAGGAGCCCGTCCCGGAGGGACGGTGTGATTATTTATTCGCGTGCCAGTCTACAAGCATTGTGTTGGCATGCACTAAGTTCCGTGTTGGAGTCGACAGCGGCTCCTACACAATCATCCTGTCCCTCCGGGACGGATCGCTTCTTTTTACACCATTCCAAGCACTTCGTGCCTGGCTACTCTCATGCGTCCCTCCGGGACAATAGGTCGCCGGGCGATAACCGTATGTGGGCCAGCGTCAGGTAGGGACGCGCTTCGCCGCGTCCTGGCTCCTGCCCGGCGAATTGCACGAGCAATCCTTTTCGCATCTGGCACCTAGGGTTGATGTACCCGCTTCGCGGTAGACTGGTGATTTCGGCCCCCCGCTGACTAAAAGGTTGCCGTAATCGAGGACGTCGATTATATATGCAACCGTAACACGGGAGATCCCGGGCTTGAGGATGTTGTGGGCCCTGAATCTATCGGGATTCGCTGCATCGTCTCAGGCTCTTCCCTAATGTTCAGTTCACTTCGGTAGACTGTTCATGGGATGACTGAAATTGGTGCTCACCTTCCGAGGTGCTCGAGCGCTCCCGGAAGTTGCGGTGAAGGCCTTGGGTTTTATGGGTTAACTTCCGCCCAAACTGTTCTTTCTCAGTGTGCGTAGTGCATGCCCTTCACGTGATGAACTTCAGTAATTGTGTTCCAATGAAATCCCAATCAATGCATTACTCAGGACGACGATCTCGTCGGGGACGCCGCAGCAGACGTTCAAGTCGAGGAGCTACTTCAACGACTCCCAAACCTAAACCCTCTTTTTGGCAGCGAGTTGTCGCGTTTTTTAAAGGTTCCGCCCCACAGGCTCCGAAAAGTGGAGAAAAACCAGTCCCGAGCGCGACCACCAAAGAGAAAATTAGCCGGAAACCTGAACTTGTAGAGGTTACCTCGCCCAAGCTGTACGTCGGGAACTTATCGTTTGATGCTACGGAGAGCGATCTTTTCGATCTGTTTAACGGTGTAGGTCAGGTTAGGAATGCCGAGGTCGTCTGCCACAAATATACACAACGTTCCAAAGGCTTTGCGTTTGTTCAGATGACAACCATCGAGGAGGCTCGCCGCGCTGTGCAGGAACTTCATGATAAAGAGTTCCTTGGCCGCAAATTAGTCGTTAGCGGCGCCAAAACTCCAGACATGGAGCGAGCAGCCTGATTTGATCAAAGCCTTCGAAGCTTCTATGACCCGCGCTCTTTAGTAGAGCGCGGGTCTTTGCGTTTTATGCACGGATTGAGATACATGGTCCTGGCGGGCCCGACCGGCGTTGGCAAAACCGACGTTGCAATCCGCATCGCACAAACCGTGCGCACCGAAATCGTCGGTGCAGATGCTTTCCAGATTTATCAGGGCTTGGACATTTTGAGCGGCAAGCCGACTCCTTCCCAGTTGCTCGATGTCCGCCACCACCTGATCAGCGCACTCCCGTTGACAGAATCCTGTGACGCGCACAAGTACGCTATTCTGGCCCGGCAGACAATTGAGCGGTTGAATCAAGACGGAATTGTTCCCTTGGTTGTCGGCGGCACCGGATTCTATCTCCGGGCTCTCGAAAGGTCACTTCCTGCTCTGCCGGCGGCAGATATCCCGCTCCGGACAAAGCTGGACCAGCTTTCAACTGCCGAACTTCTCCGCGAGCTGGTCGATCGCGACACCTTGGCTTCAACCCGAATCGATCGGCACAACAGGCGCCGCATCATTCGAGCCTTGGAAGTGTGCATATTGTCGGGCGAGCCCTTCTCCAGTTTTCTAGAGGAATCCGCCCTTGACCCCGGAGTCCCACGGCTGGTACTCGAGCGGCCTCGTGCAATTTTGTTTGAGAGAATTGACCGGCGCGTGGACAAGATGTTTGAGCGTGGGGTCATCCCGGAAGTGGCTGGTGTCGAAGCGGTCGGACCGACGGCTTCCCAAGCCATCGGTTTTACCCTAATCCGCTCACTGCTCGCGGGCGCCATTGACGCGCATAGCTGCAAGGAAGCGATCCAGCGGCAAACCCGGAATTATGCGAAGCGCCAAATGACCTGGTTCCGGCATCAGCCCTATGAGGTTGTTTCAGCCGAGGCCGGCGTAAAGCGGGCGATCGAGCTCTTTCAACGACAGAGCCTGCATCGCTCACGAAATCTCTAAAGATTTCGTGAGCGATGCAGGCTAAGGACTTCTTCCGGGCGCAGAAACCGGAGATCACCTGGGCGCAGGCCCTCGTCAGTCAGCGCGCCGATTCGAATCCGCTGAAGCCTTTTTACGTTGTAGTCCAGAGCGGCAAATACACGCCGCACCTGGCGTTTGATCCCTTGAGTTAGAATCACCCTGACCTGCTGAGGATTGACTTTGAAGATGGCGTCGAATTTCGCTCTGCCCTCCGCCAAATAAAAGCCCTTCCGAAACTTCGGTACATCAGCCATCTCAAGCTCTCGATCGAGCGTGACCAGATATTCCTTCTCTAATTTAAACCGCGGGTGAGTCATCTGGAGCGCCAGCTCGCCATCGTTTGTCAGCAAAAGCAATCCCTCCGACTCCTTGTCCAGTCTCCCGACGTGAGCCAGCTTTGGCAGCTTGCTGGGGAGCAAGTCATAGATCGTCTTTCGAAACCTCTCGTCACTGCGAGTTGTGAGAAAATCTCGAGGCTTATTCAGGAGGATATAAACAAATTCCCTGGCCCTGACAGGACGGCCTTCGACCTTGACGTGGTCAGCCGGAGCAACTTGCGTTGATAAATCGGTACAAATCTTCCCATTCACGCTTACCCGGCCATCGCGAATAAACGCTTCAGCGCCCCTGCGTGAGGCAATTCCAGCGAGCGCCAGAAACCTATTCAGCCGCATTCACGCGTCCGCCGGCTTGGTCTTCGGCAAGCCGATGACTTTGTCTCCCGGTTTGAATACTCCTCGCTTCTTGAGCAGCTCTACCCGCTCAAATCGCTTAAGGACGTTTCGTTTCGCGGCAATGGTGCTGGCGCCTTTCAAACTGCGATGCTGTGACATAAACTCTCCTACGATGAAGGGCGGACTATACCGGGCCGCGGGCAGAAATCAACGGCTGAGTGTCAGTGCGAGTGTCAGTGTCAGTGGATTAATGGAGTGTCGGAGTGCTTGGTCCAGAGTAGTCTCAAAATCTGTGTGTGCCTTACAACGGGTGATAAGCTGTGAAAGAGATCAAGACGTAGCGAGCAAAGTAAGGCCATCCATTCGGCATTGGGTTCCAGCCAATGACACTGACACCGGCACTGGCACTGACACTATCTCTCAAATCAGCCCCAGCTTCATCTTGCCGGCCTCGCTGATCATGTGCTGGTTCCACGGCGGATCCCAGACCAGCTCCACGTCAGCTTCATCAACCCCGGGGATCCTTAAAATCTTGGCCCTGGCATCCTGCGCTATGGCTGGACCCATCCCACAGCCAGGAGCGGTCAGCGTCATCTTGACCTCCACCTTTGTCCCAAAGTCGTGTGAAGTCACCACCTGGCAGTCGTAAACCAAGCCGAGATCGACAATGTTCACCGGAATTTCAGGATCGTACACGGTGCGGAGCTGGTCCCAGACTTCCTCTTCATCGACCTGTTCGCCGGCCTTTTCACTTTTCTCCAGCGAGTTGCGTGGCTCGAGGCCAAGGGCCCCGGCGTTTTCGTCGCTGATCCGGAACAAGCCGTAGTCGCAGGCTATCGTGTAGCTGCCGCCGAGACTTTGCGTGATGATCACCCTTGTTCCGGCGGGAATGGTCGTTTTTAATCCAGCCGGGATCTGGATCGCCTCGCAATCCGTTGCCAATTCGATTTCTAGATTGTCACTCATTTGAAGGCCTCAAAACTATCTTCTTTGATTCTTGCGTCGGCGCCTGGAACCTTTGCAGCAAGGTCGGCGCGACATTTTTCTGTTCGGGGGCATACGCGTCTGGAGCTAGCGCAGACCTGAGCGCTTCCTCGACCAGTTGCGCACAATGGATTTTTAACGGCGGCAATGGGCCCAATGGAGCCGATAGATCCGCGCCATCCATGGCAAGGGCTTCTTCGACGGTTTTGCCGGAAATCAGCTCGGTTGCCACACTCGCAACTGCGATTGCAGTTTCACAGCCAAAGGTTTGAAAGGTCGCCTTATCGATAACTCGCTTTCCGTCGACCTCCTTAAATTTCACCCACATGCGCAGCATGTCGCCGCAATCTTCACTTCCAACTGTTCCCACCGCGTCGGCTCCGTCAAGTTCCCCCAGATTCTTCGGATGCTTGATCGCTTCCTCAATCCTGTTGCTAAAGTCCTCTGTCGGATTCATTCGTTTACTCCAAATCATATCGGGGCAGGTTCGGATCAACTTCTCTGCTCCACGCATCGATGCCACCCGTCATCGACCGAACGTGTTGAAAACCGTGACCCGCAAAGAAAGAGGCTGCGTCCAGGCTCCGAATGCCGTAATGGCACACAAAAACAAATTCCCGATCCTTCGGCCATTCGGAGATGATTTCCTGCATCAACTCCTGAGTGAAAAACGTCGCGCCTTCAATGTGAACCGCATCCCATTCCTCTCGGCTGCGAACATCAATCAACGGGAGCCGTTCGCCTGCCTGCAGGCGCTCAGCCATCTCCGTGGGCGAAATCTGCACCTTTTGATCGGCCTCGTGCCCGGCCAAGATTGTGCTGACAACTTCCTCAACAGGCAAATTGTTGTTACGCGCACAGACCTCGCCCAAACTTTCCGTCGGACTGAAGCCGCAACTCGCGCAGCCTCCAATGTGGTACGCTCGGAAAAGCGCTCGTTGGGCGCCCGGGTACTCCTGGAGGAGCTCTGCCATTGTTACGCTGGGATCCAATGTTCTCGTTATGCTCACGACTCTCAGCCTTGCATCATTTTGCCCGAAAATCAAAGGGCGCACTACTTCGTGACATTCGTGGTCGTTGGTGGATCTTTTGCCCCTCCGTTCCTCTGTGAATGTGCATTTGATCTTCGACCTTGCTCGTGTATCAAGGAGGCATGCTGGCGAAGCGCGGCGGAGTGAATCGACCTAACCGATTTTCAAAAAGAGAGATTCCCGTCGTACTCGTAATCCTGTTTGGGTTGATATCAGTAGGCTTTTTCATCGATCGAGGCAATCACGCCACGATAGATCTGGAGGCTATCACCGACCAGAAAATCGATGGCCAGCTCCGCTTGAATTGGGCGAAAGCAAGTAACCCAAAACCGCTGACAATTTATCCGGATATAACTAATTACCGCTTTACCGTGCGCAGGTTTTACCGGCACCATAACTTCACAATCGATCTCGACGCGAACCAGGCAGCGGCCACCTTGCACTTACGCAAGCTGGTCATACATCAGCCCGGCTCTCCGCCGGTTCGGCTCGTTGGACAAAAACTTCTGACCGCGATGTCTAATAGTGAATTCGTCAGGCTCAGCCTGTCTGACGATGGAGAGGTGGTTGTCCATTTTGCCCCGACATATACTCGCGGAGCTGCTCCGCAATTGAATTTTACCTATCCTCTTCCTTTCTCCAAGGCCGCGTGGTGGGCTTGGGTGGTTTCCGCCGCGTCTGTTTCTTGCATCGTTGCGCTCCTCGGTCTCGACCTCGCCCTTCGCCTGGCGCGCTCTGGGCATTCGGAAAACCGGGCAACGCCCCGCACCTTTGCGGTTCTTGTCGCAATCGCCTCTTCTCTAATCTTTTGTCTTGCGCTCGGTAGCGCGTTTAACGCGCACCCGGATGAAATCTGGCACCTCAGCTCTGTAAGTTACTTTCTTTTCGAGCCCTATCCCGCGCTCAAGAACACCCTTCAGTCGATTCATACATTTTCCTTCTACCAAAATTCCTATCTAGCCACCAGCGAACTATATTATCCGGCTGCCGCGCTCTGGACTTCGCTCATTTCCACCCTGACCGACCTGCCCATTGATCAGGTACAGGCCGTTCGCCTATTCTCGGTGACCTGTTTCGTGCTTCTGGTGTGTGTCTTAGTCTGGCAAAGAAACTATGGACTGCTGGTTCCCTTTCTCGTCACTCCACAGTTATGGTACATTTTCGGTTACGTTAATAGTGATTGGTTCGGAGTCGCCGCCACCACCCTGCTGCTGCTTTTTATCAACTTCAGCAAATCTACATTTGATCGTTTCGTTCTCGGAGGTTCTTATACCCGGCTTCTTCGACTCATCCCGATATTTATTTTGGTAGGGGTTTTAATTTTCTCGAAGCCTAATTATTGGGTCGCGATTATCTTCTGCTTTTATGAACCTCTAGTCTGGATTGTGAGAGCGAAGTCAACTGTGCCGCGCCGGCTACGAGCTTTGGCCTACTGTTTGATCATCCTGGTCATCTCGGCGCTATACATTACGTTAAAGTCTTCTTTCTCTGGCGCTACCGAAACCCGCATCGCGCAGACCTCCGAGTCGCGTCCCAGTCTAGCGCCGGATGAGAACCGCGAGCTGCAGACTCGCATGGCCAGCACCAGAAATCTGTATGGCCAACATGTCTCGCTTTGGAGTCTGCTCACGCAACGGCAATGGATCTGGCTCTCAGGTCGAAGCTTCTTTGGCGATTTCGGTTGGATGAGCTTTCATCTTACTACGTACTATTACTGCATCGTCATCGTGCTATTCGGCGCCCTACTTTTCTACATAGTCCGCACTACAAAAATGGAAGCAAACTTTCCGCCGATCTGCTGGTTCACTGTTCTGGTCATCGGAGCGAACATCTCTTTGGCCGTAGCCTTTTCCTGGTTTTTCGATCTGCAACCACAAGGCCGCTATTTGTTCCCGTCACTGCTAGCCCTTGGCTGGATGCTTTCCCGGCTCCAGAACTGGCAAAACTCCCGCGTCGTCTTTAGCTTGATACTTATATTGGCGATTTTGGGGACCTATGCGTTCACCTGCTATGCCGTTATACCGTTGAAAGAACATGTCCCAGCCAGCTTTCTCTAGCCTGCATCGCTCACAAATCTTTAGAGATTTGTGAGCGATGCAGGCTCCTGGGGCTTGCTTCGGCTGGCCCGAGTGAGTTCTTTTTGTAATCGCCGCAGCTGAAATACTTCTCGAGCCAGATGTAAAGGCAAATAAACAGGTATCGGCTGCCCATTTCTTTGATTTTGAACTTCGCAACTCCCGAGCGCCGATTTCGCCAGGTGGTTGGGGTCACGGTCCAACTGTATCCCCTAACTATGGCCTTGAGCGGAATCTCGACCGTTAGATTGAATTGTGGCGAGATGAGAGGCCGGCAGCCGTCAATGACAGTTTTTCGGTAGGCCTTAAAGGCGTTCGTCGTGTCGTTCAGGTTGATGTTGAAAAGAATACGTAGAAACGTATTGGCGAGCCGATTGATTTGCAGTTTTAACCAAGGGTAATCGATGGCGCCGCCACCTTTGATAAACCGGCTCCCGAATACGCAATCCCAGCCTTCATTGAGAAGCTGCCAGTAGCGAACTACGTCTCGGCAGTCATCGGACTCGTCAGCCATCATAATCACGGCAGCATCTCCGCGCATGTGGTCCAACCCGCAGACTACCGCACGGCCGAATCCGTGTTGGCCCCGGTTTTGCACGGGAGAGAGCTCTGGTATGTGCGCAGTCAGCTCGTTTAGGATCGCCCAGGTCCGATCCGAACTCCCGTCATCAACCACGACAATCTCGTGTGGGACATTGTGCAATCGCAATTCGACATGGAGGTGCTCAACCATGGAAGCAATGCAACCCTCCTCATCCCGCGCTGGGACGACCACACTCAGGAATTGAAGTTGGTTGGCATTGGCGCTGGTATTCATTAGTTACTGGTCCGCATTGCAGCCTATTCTGACTCGCCCGTCAGCCGTAACCAGTCCGGATGTTTTTCGGCGTGCCTGGCGATCTCGTCAAGAATCGACGGAAGCCGGCGGATAGGTGTCCAATTCCAGATCGATGCCGCCCGCTGGCTATCCAACACGACCCAAGGGATGTCAAACGGGCGCTCCTTTCCGTCGGCTTCGACTTCACCCGCGCCGAAATGCTCCCGGCACCAGTTACTTAGTTCCAATAGAGACATGGCGTTTTCGATACCTCCCCCGATATTGCAGAGCCGTTGACGGTCCCGGCCCCGATATTGCAACTGCCGCAAAACCAGGTCCGCCAGATCCTCGGGATGGAAGGCGTCGCGCACCTGGTAACCTTTCCCTCCAAAGCCAATATAACGCAGTGGCCACTGCGAGCGCCAGGCGTGAAGCCAATAGGAAAAGATACCCTGCTCGGCGGTACCAAACTGGCCAGCGCCTGCGAGCACGCCACAACGATTAATCCAGACCGGAAAATCGAAGGCGTCGCCGTATTCGAGCGCAAGGGCTTCCGAAGCCAATTTCGAGGCTCCGTACAAGGAGACAGGAGCGTCCGTGGAAAAATCCTCGGCGATACCTGCCGGAGAAATCCCAGGGAGAGTAGCTTCCGCAAAACGAGGTACAAAGCGGGTACTTTCCACTTGGAGCGGCAAGGCCGAAAGTGATCGGATTGAGTAGACCCGACTCGTGCTCAGGAGGATG
Organism: Verrucomicrobiota bacterium; assembly: GCA_019236035.1. Classification (GTDB taxonomy): domain Bacteria; phylum Verrucomicrobiota; class Verrucomicrobiia; order Chthoniobacterales; family JAFAMB01; genus JAFAMB01. Next base: position 17,472 of record JAFAJU010000379.1, read on the forward strand.
AATCCTGCGGAATGCCGCCGGCAATATTCTAGCAGATTAACCGTTCCAAAAAGATTGTGTTCGATCAGTTGTCGGGTGGTTGACCGGCGATCCAAACCTGCCAACACGCTGCAGTTCGCGGCGGCGTCGATAGTCCAATCCGCCGGCGGTAGACAATCGACATCGCTGGAGTTCCGGATATCTCCATGGAAGACTCTGGTACTCAGGTGGCCCAGGCGACGGTTTGACTCGCTACCCGATCGCATCAGGTTATCGATTCCGAAAACCTCGGCGTCCGGCGTTGTCTCCCGGATTCGCCGAGCCAGCACGGAGCCGACAAATCCGCAAATCCCTGCAATCAGCACCTTCATGGAAAATGGGAACTTGTCATCAATGCCTGTAGCATCAAGCGTATTTTCCCGGGTAGGCGAAGCGTCCCGCTTTGCACTCTTCGGCCCTAAGCAAACCGAGACGGTTCGCATACGTCGAACCCCGTCACGCCCCACGGCTCGGGCGGAGCCTCGCCCTACCCACCTTGCCTCGAAGCAACGTTCACAGTCCGGTCCAATGAGCAATCGAAGGCCACGTTGCCGGAGATTTCGTAGATGTTCAACTTCTGCAAACCGGTTAAACCCTCAAGGTCAAGGTTTGCCACGAATCCCGGGTCCTTCATGTTCGGATGGCCGAGCGCCGCTTTGATATCTGGGCGGGACTCCTGGATGGCCCGATAGAAGTGGCGCGTTTGATCGGATGACGTCAGCACGATCCATACGGCATCGGGCGCTATGCCATCTCTTGCTGAGACCACCGACCAGCCCTCCACCTGCAAAGCGTCTTGGGCTGAAATCACGCCTCGGTCAATGTTTGCTGCCGAGCCGTTTAAACTCTCTATTCGACACTCGACGGCGCGATTTATCGCTGGCTCCGCCAGTGCGGGCGGCGGTTCAGAGGGTTGAATCAGAACAATTTTTCGAGCAGCAGGCTGGATGTCAGTCGTAAGGCGCCGCAGTCGCATATTAAACTGACGCCGCCACATCCCGGTCTCAGGGGTGTCAAATTGAATTGACCGCACCGTATTGCCTTGACGAATTCCGACAGCCAGGTCGGCGAAATCGTTGGTCGTTTGAACATACGGCGACAGCAGGAAGCCTCGAGCCCCCATCGGAGGTATATAACGACGATGGATCACGCGACCATCCGCAAGAGTCAGCGTTGCCTCGACCGGTGGAATCTTCCAGGCAAATAGGCAAACTCGCCCAAAAAAGGTTGGAGTCATTTCGATTTCTGCCCAAATCGGCCCCTCTTCGTTTGGCATTTGAACGAGAGTACCCATAGCCGCCGTCAACCGCGTCACTGCTGTTCCGAACACCAAATTGGGCTGACCATCATCATCGCGTTGCATATGGATTTGTAGACCATCGTAACCGACTATCTTGTAGTGCGAGAGTAGCAGTGGCCAACTGCCGGCGTCCTCCAGCGCCGGGAGTCGACTGTCAATGGGTTGTACTCGGAAGAAGACATGTTGCGGGGCATTTGGTCCTTCAAGGTGACCGGAATTCAACGCATCCAGGGCAGCGTCGTACGCCGAATAGCTCTGAAAGACTGGTCTGGGTGCCCAATGAAAGCCGTAGGCGAAGATGGGCGACAGCTCGGAAGGATAGACATCAACACTCCCTTCAATCGGCGGGAGCGGGTGTTGCTCACGAATGGCCGCATTCGCTTGATCGAAGACTTTGCGGACCAACTGCGGATTACCTAGCCGTAGCTTTATCCCCTCATAGGTGGATACAATAGCGCCATGAACTCTTTGGGATGCCATCGCGACATCGAGCCCTGAGTGTGCGCGATCGATTTTAGCCCAGCCAAAAACCGCTAAAACCCAAATCAGCAAATACAAAACCGATTCCGACATCGCTGAAACGCAATAGCCCGCCAGCAGCAACCCGCCCGCCGCAGTCGCGCCGTGCTGATCGTGACGAACGAATGCCGCTTTGAAACATACGAACAATGTAAAGGCGAACGAAGCGACCGCGATAAGGCCC
>JAFAJU010000447.1 GCA_019236035.1 Verrucomicrobiota bacterium
TTAACGGCGTCGAGCAAAATACTGGCGCGCTCGGTCATGGGCTGGCCGTGGCGGTGGGGATTGCGCTCGCCGGCAAAATGAATCGTAAGGATTATCGGGTCTTTACTTTACTCGGAGACGGCGAGTTGGCTGAGGGCTCAAACTGGGAGGCTGCGATGACGGCGTCCCACTACCGTTTGGATAACCTGATCGCTATCGTTGACCGTAACGGGCTGCAAATCACCGGTTCGACCGAAGACATCTGCCAACTGGCACCGCTCGATCAGAAGTTTGCAGCCTTTGGCTTCTCCGTACGGCGCTGCGACGGCAACAACGTGGATGATTTGGTCCGCACACTGGAAGCTGTGCCCTTCAACCCAGGCCGGCCCAGCCTGGTACTGGCTAGAACCCGCAAAGGTAAAGGGGTCAGCTTTATGGAGAACGTGGCCAAGTGGCACCACGGAGTGCCGAACGATGACGAGTTTAACCGGGCAATGGCCGAACTGGAGGCGGCGGAAGCCGCGATTGCGTAATGGAACAAGCATTGGCAAATCTAGAGGTCTTCGCGGCGACGCTGCTAGAGCTCGCGCGCGAGGATTCGGATGTTCTCGTAGTGACCAGCGATTCGCGGGGCTCGGCCAAGCTGGCTCCCTTCGCCAAGGCCGCAGCGGGGCAAATCGTGGAAGTCGGTATCGCGGAGCAAAATCTGGTCGGAGTGGCGGCGGGCTTGACTGCGGCCGGGAAAAAGGTTTTCGCGGTCTCCCCAGCATGCTTCCTCACGGCGCGTTCCCTCGAGCAAATCAAGAATGACGTCTGCTATTCGGACCGGCCAGTCAAGCTCGTTGGCATCAGCGCCGGGGTTAGTTACGGAGCCCTCGGCACGACCCACCACTCGTTACACGACTACGCAGTGCTGCGGGCCATTCACAACATCACCATCGTGGCGCCGGCGGACAACTTCGAAGCCCGGGCAGCGGTGCGGGCAGCTGCTAATTTGGCAGAGCCGGTTTACCTGCGTTTTGGTAAGAAATCGATGCCGCACTTGCCGCGGGTGAAGCCGGGCTTTGAGCTGGGCAAAGCCTCGTTGATCCGTGAAGGCAAAGACTTGAGTTTCCTGGCTTGCGGCGAGGCGGTAGCGCCCGCCTTTGCCGCAGCTGAATTGTTAGCCAAAGAAAGCATCGAGTGCCGGGTCGTGAGCTTACACACCGTCAAACCGCTGGACCGGGAGGCGGTGCGCAAAGCCGCCACCGAAACGCGTGGGGTGATCACGGTGGAAGAACACAGCGTGAACGGCGGCCTGGGCGAAGCCTGTGCCGCGTTACTCCTCCAGGAAGGCATCCACGCACGCTTCAGAATCGTGGGTTTCCCGGACGAGCACACCGTGACAGGAAGTCAGGAGGAAATCTTTCGACACTACGGGATCGATGGCCCAGGGCTCGCCGCGACCGCTCGTAGCCTTTTGGTTAGAGCATAGAGCAAGGCATACGTTATGCTCCCCAATATTCCAATCCAAACCTAACTAACTAAACTAACGGACAAACTAACGAGGTATAAGCCTCACATTACTAACCATCAAACCACGAATGGATAATGCGATTATCTGCACAATCATGAAACTTCCCTATCTTCGTTTCCTCCCGGCAGCAACTTTTGCAAGTATCGTCTGCTTCGCCTCTACCGGCATGGCCCAGAATACAGGAAAGCCTCCGGTTCCTTCAGGTAACGTGACGTTCTCGCTGTGGACCATTGCCGGGCAGCCGTTTCAGGTAATGATTGATGATTTCCAGAAGACTTACCCGAATCTCAAGGTCAAGTGGACTAAGTATAGCACCGACGAAATGAAACAAGCCGTCCGTGTTGCGTCGGCGGCGGGCAAGATGTCAGACACCTGGTTTAACTGGGGGGGCAGCCTGGCCTCTCCGTATGAAGAGGGAGGGCACGCGCTCGAACTTACCCCTCAGATGATGGCTCAATACGGGGTTGACAAGAACATTGTTCCAAGTGCGCTCGAGCTCGCCCGCCATAACGGCAAGCTGTACGGCGTACCCATTTGGGTGCGTCCAATGACCATTTTTTATAAGAAGAGTATCTTCGACAAATACGGTTTGACTGCGCCCAAGACCTTCGACGAACTGGAGAAAGTTTGCGAAGCGCTTAAATCCAAAGGAATCATTCCCGTTGCTTGCGGGGGAAAGTTCAGCTGGATGACGATGCGAACCACCGATTTCTTCGTTGAACACTTCGCCGGGCCGGCCATGCACGACAAGCTTTTTTCCCTTGAGGCATCGTACAACTCACCTGAGGTCATCAAAGCATTCGCAAAGTTGAAGGAATGGGTAACCAAAGGCTACTTCAATGAGGGTTTCATCTCGCTTGATCCTGCCCAGGCACTCCCATTACTCCAGCAAGACAAGGCGGCTATGATCTTCCAAGGACCTTGGATTGAAGACCAAAACATCATCGCATCGCATGAAGACCCTAGTAATTACGTCCCAATCATCGCGCCCGCCGATCAGCAGCCGGTGAGGGTTTCCGGTTTTCAGGAGCAATTGCAGTTCTGGACGAAGGCTAAACCCGACGAGCAAGAAGCTGCGCTCCTGTTTGCCTCATTTATAACAACACCGGAGGTAGCAAAGCGACACATAGCGGAGTTTGGTTCGCCCAGCTCGGTTGTCGGCGTTCTGCCGACTGAAAACCGCCCAATCGCATCGCAAATGGCTAAATGGCTTCAAGGCGAAGTCGGGCTCTACCTGCCAACCGACCAAGCGCTGCCACAGGAGCTCGTGAACGCCTTTTTCCAGGCGCAGGATTCGCTCGTGCTCGGCACTCTCACACCAGAGGCCGCATGCGCCGCGATCCAAAAAGCGGTTGATGAGTACAAGGCCGAGCACAAATGAGAGCTTGTGAGCAAGCGGGCTCCCGCTCTGGAGGCCGTCCGCACCCGGACGGTCTTAGGCAGGCGGGTTTGCCCGTCGTCTTTCGGTCCCGCTTAGCTTAACTTTCAAGCACCCTGAAAATGACGGCCTTACAGCAATTGGCGAAACCTAAGCCACTTCGCCCGCGACCTCCGACGCCTCAGAGAGTAAGAGACGACTACCTGCGATTCCTTCCATGGGTGTTTCTCACTCCTGCTCTTGCTATCTACAGCGTGGTGGTCGTCTACCCAATGGTCTACTCGTCGTATCTGAGTCTCTTTCGTTGGGACGGGATCTCGCCTACTAAGGTTTTCGTCGGACTTCAGAACTACGTTACCTTATTCACCCAGAATGAGGTGTTTTGGATTGCCCTCAGAAACAACGCCGTCTGGCTAGTCGCAGCCTTGCTTTTACCAACCAGTATCGGCCTCGGGCTCGCCCTCCTCTTGAATTCCAAGTTCCGTGGGAGTCACGTCTTCCGCAGCATCTTTTACTTTCCCGCAGTCTTATCCTTGGCAGTGGTCGGGTTGATTTGGACTTGGATCTATCATCCGGACCTCGGACTGCTGAATCAGGCGCTTACCGCTTCGGGCTTAAAGGGGTTCACGCGTAATTGGTTATCCGATCCGCAAATTGCCCTTTACCCCGTCATAATCGCCGCTACGTGGAGCGCCGTAGGTCTCCCCATGCTTCTTTATTTAGCGGGCCTGCAAACCATCCCGGAGGAGCTCCATGAAGCGGCAAAGATTGATGGCGCCGGTCCAATTCGCCGATTCGTGCACGTTACTTTTCCTTTGCTGCGCGAAACCACGCTAATTGTGCTGGCGATCACGGCCATCAACGCGCTCAAAGCCTACGACATTGTTTACGCGATGACGAACGGTGGACCAGCTAACAAGACTCAGCTGCTCAGCACCTGGATGTATTTCTTGACTTACAATTATAACCAGGTGGGCCTGGGTACGGCCATTGCCGTCGTTCTCTTTTCACTGACACTGATTTTCGCCATTCCGTACATCCGCTTCATGACACGAAAAACATGAATGAGACAATCGCAAAAAAAGGGATTCTGCCGCACCAATCGAAGGTTGCCTTGTTTTATTTCGCGCTGGTTTTGGCGGCATTGATTTGGTTCACTCCGGTTATCACGCTCGTTCTTACCGCGCTGAAAGATGCGGGTGATTTTGCCCGCAACGGCGCCTTTTCGCTGCCCAAGTGGATCCGGTGGGAGAATTTTAGTGAAGCCTGGGAAACTGGCGTGAAAAACTATTTCTGGAACAGCGTCATTGTGACCAGCGTCAAAGTTCCGATAGGGATCGTTATCGAATCACTGGCGGCGTTTGCACTGACCCACATGCATTTCAAGTGGGCGGACCGGGTCTTTACCTACATCCTCATTGGTTTGATTGTACCGATTCAGATGACGCTCGTGCCCCTGACGTTGCTGATGAACGTCCTGAACCTGATCGATACATTACCAGGCTTGACGTTCCTCTACATTGGTTTTGGAGTCCCGTTCGGCGTATTAGTGATGAGGGGATTTTTTCGCACGATACCGACCGCTATCATCGAAGCGGCTCGCATTGACGGCGCCTCCTATCTTCGCATTTTCTTTCGTATCGCACTACCACTGGCTCTGCCAGCGGTGGTTTCGCTCTGCATCCTGGACGGGGTTGCAACCTGGAATGAGTTTATTCTCGCTCAGATTTTTTTACGCTCCGATGAGTTGCGGACGTTGCCGCTTGGGCTTGTGCAGTTCAGCACCCAATTTTCGACCCAGTACGACCAGCTTGCTGCCGCTGTGCTGATTTCCGTTGTCCCGATAGTTCTCGTTTTCCTGTTCTTTCAACGCTATTTCGTCAGTGGCATGGCGGGATCGGTTAAGTAACAAGAAGGGAGCAAAAACGATGCAGCCATTATTCATTCCTGAGCCCGCCAAAAAAGTCCGAGTCATCCTCAACACCGACGCCAAGAACGAGGCCGACGATCAATACGCGATCGTTCACACGCTTTTGACACCGGTCTTTGACCTTCACGGCATCATCCCCGCTCATTTCGGTGATCGTAGGGGAGGGGGCAGCCTTCAAGCCAGCCACGAAGAAGTTCTGAAGCTGCTCGAGTTGATGGACCTTAAGGGCCGCATTCCGGTTCACGCAGGAGCTGACAAAGCACTCCCGGACGAGAAGACCCCAGTTCCCTCCGAGGGCTCGGCCTTAATCATTAGAGAGGCTCTGAAGGACGATGCTCGCCCGCTCCACATCGCTTTTCTCGGTCCGTTGACGGACATGGCTTCAGCCCTGCTGGAAGCGCCGGCCATAGCCGAGCGTAACGTGCGCGTTGTCTGGATCGGCGGGGAGGATTGGCCTGTGGGCGGGTGGGAGTTCAACCTTTGGAACGACGTGCATGCCGCTAACGTAGTGTTCCGTTCCAAGGTGGAGTTATGGCAGATCCCCAGCACAATCTACAAAAGGATGGCGGTGAGTTATGCCGAACTGGAGGAAAAAGTTTATGATAAGGGTCCTCTGGGCAAGTATTTGGTCGAACAGCTTGTGGAATGGAACCAACGATACCATGTTCATGGTCCGATCGAACACCGATCGCTCGGCGATTCGCCGGCTGTCGGCGTAATGATGTACCCGGAATGCGGATGGTTTGAGTGGCGCCCTGCGCCGGAATTCAACGCCGAAATGAACTACGTGCACAGTGGCCGCAATCGCCCAATCCGCGTTTACCACGCTATTGACCAGCGGTTCATACTGGAGGATTTCTTCGCGAAACTGGCAAGGTTCACTCGACGATCGTAAACCTAACCTAACAAAAGAAGACGGTGATGAACAGCCAGCAAAAGATAGTTCTCGGCGTTATAGTTGGGAATCGGAATTTCTTCCCAGACAGCCTCATCTCGCAGGGACGGCAGGATATCCTTGATGTTTTAAGCGAACAAAACATCGACGCAGTTATCCTCGACGAACGGGCGACCAAACTTGGTGCGGTTGAGACTTGGGAGAACGCTCAACAATGCGCGGCGCTTTTTGACGAAAATCGCCATCGAATCGATGGGATTCTGGTCACTCTACCGAATTTCGGCGACGAAAAAGGAATTGCCGACACCATCCAACTATCTTCCCTGCGCGTCCCGATTCTTGTGCAAGCTTATCCCGACGACCTGGGGAGTTTCGGGTTGGAAAGAAGACGGGATGCTTTTTGTGGTAAAATCTCGGTCTGCAATAATCTCTATCAGTACGGATTCCCGTTTAGTCAGACGGAACTTCACACGGTCAAACCCAAGACGGATTCCTTCCGAGCAGATCTAGCGCAATTCGTGGCGATCTGCCGCGTGGTCAAACGACTCAAGAACGCGCGTCTGGGGGCAGTCGGAGCTCGACCAAATGCATTTAACACTACACGCTACAGCGAGAAACTGCTCCAGGCATTCGGTATCAGCGTCAGTACGATCGATCTTTCCGAGATATTCGGAAGTGCCCAGAAAATCGGCGACGATGATCGCCGCGTAAAGGAGCGTTTGGAATTAATCGGCGGTTATGTTGGGACGAGGGGGATCCCGGTTCCGTCGCTACTAAAAATGTCAAAGCTTGGCATAGTGCTCGATGATTGGATGGGTCGCTATGGGATTGATGCGACTGCTATCCAATGTTGGGATTCACTTCAGCTCAACTACGGGGTCAATGTCTGCACCCTGATGAGCATGATGAGTGAAAGCCTGCTTCCGAGCGCCTGTGAAGTGGACATTACGGGTGTGGCGTCAATGTACGCGCTTCAATTAGCGTCTGGTAAACCTAGCGCTCTGGTCGATTGGAATAACAACTATGGGAACGACCCAAACAAGTGTGTTCTTTTTCACTGTGGGAATTGGGCCAAAAGCTTTTTCTCGGACGTGAAGATGGCGAACGCCGAGATTCTTGCGACGACACTCGGCACGGAAAATACCTATGGAACGGTGGCAGGTCGTACTCCAGCGGGTCCGTTCAGCTACGCACGTATCACGACGGATGATCGCCATGGCGTGATCCGTGCCTACACTGGGGACGGTTACTTTGTTGACGACCCGCTGGATACTTTTGGCAGCCGCGCCGTAGTGGAGGTACCCCGTCTCCAAGAGTTGATGAAATATATTTGCAAAAACGGTTTTGAACACCATGCGGCTATGAACGCCTCGCATACGGCGAAGATTTTAAGCGAGGCTTTTACAACTTATTTTGGTTGGGAGACCTACACGCACGGCGTTAGCAAACAATCAGGTCCTGATGAATGAACTTCATTAAATGACTCGAATCGCTTTAGCCTCTAGAACGAGAACTACCATCAGCGCTTTGGTCGGGTTCGCGATCATCGTCTTCCTCTGCCTTCGCCCCCCCTTCGTTATCAAACCTTTGCAGCCCGCTGCCAACTCTGGAACAGCCGCCGGCGCTGATACCACCAGTGACGCCAACAGCTTTGTCGAGCCGATCTGGAAAAGCAAAGTTATTCCAACAATTCTAGCCAAAGCGGTCGATGCCGTTGTGTTACTCCCCGAAATTCGCGCTGACCCGGAGGCAGCCGGCCAAAAATATGGACAGCGCGAGGCAACCAACCCCTTCAACTATATGATCAAGGGGTCGGGCAAAGTTACTCAGGTTAATACCGAATCGCGGGCCGGGACCATGACGGTGGAGGTTGGCAACGGTAGCAACCATGAAACGATCAATCTGCAGATCGGCCCGGTCGTCATTGGCACAGCTTTACGGGACGCGACCGGCCTGGTTAACTTTAATCAATTTACTAACCAAATCGATTACGCGGGTGTCTCGAAGGAAATGAATTTGCGTGCGATTAAAGATGCGCTGGCCGGCAACGCCCCAGCCAGCTTTGCCGGTAAGACGATACAATTTTTTGGCGCCTTTACCTTTGATCCGAAGTCGAACAGCCCCATTCGAGTTACTCCCGTCAAATTGGAAATCGAGCATTAGCCTCATCACGACGCCATGTCCTCGCCCTCGCCGTCAACCCAACCCGACATTTTGCAAAATGACGTCATTCTCGCAGCCGAGAGTATTACGAAAGTTTTTCCAGGCACGACAGCCCTCGATGGAGTCTACTTCAACGTCTACCGCGGCAAAGTGAATGTGCTGGTAGGCGAAAACGGCGCCGGCAAGTCAACCTTGATGAAGATCCTGGCTGGGGTCGAACTGCCGACCTCCGGCCGTCTTCTCATGGATGGCCACGAAGTTACCTTCAGAAATACGCGGGAAGCCTCCAAGGCTGGTGTTGGGATCATCTACCAGGAGCTCAATCTTTTCCCGAATCTGAATATCGCAGAGAACATTTTTGCCGGGCGTGAGATTACCAGAATAGATGTGGTCGACCATGGCGCCCAGGAGAAGCTTGCTCGCAAGATTCTGGATCGGTTGGAACAACCGCTGAGTCCGCGCATGCTGGTCAGCGATTTGCGGATGGGACAACAACAGATTGTCGAGATCGCAAAGGCGCTTTCTCAGAACGTCCGCGTACTGATCATGGATGAACCCACATCCGCTCTGACCGCCGCTGAGACCGAGGCGCTCTTTCAGATCATTGCAGACCTCAAAGCGCATGGAGTCGCGATTGTCTACATCTCGCACAAACTGGAAGAGCTCCTGCGCATCGGGGATCATATCACTGTGCTTCGCGACGGCAAATTCGCGGCGGAGGCGCCTGCGGCTGATGTCGATATCACCTGGATTATCGAAAAGATGGTTGGGCGGACTGTTCGTACCCCAAGCCGAGCACACGGTGCTGTGAAGCACAGCGGCAAAGAACTCTTGCGGGTCCAAGATTTAACGCTTCCCCGGGAAGGTAAAGGTTTTACTTTAAGGCGAGTCTCCTTCTCCCTGTACGAAGGGGAGATCTTGGCCATCTATGGTTTGATGGGTGCCGGACGAACAGAGCTCTTTGAATGCTTGATGGGCTTACATACGGAGGCCACTGGAGAGATCACTTTGGCGGGCAAGGTCCTGCGCCACGCGCCGATCTTTGATCGAATCGCCAGCGGGATCACTCTGGTGCCGGAGGATCGGCAACGGCTCGGCCTGGTCCAGCAACTCTCGGTCGCTCAAAACATTGCCTTGGCTAGCCTGAGGCATTATCTTCGCTCATTCTGGATCTCTGACCGCGAGGAGCATGATGCTGTCACCAGAATGATCAAGGAATTGGCTATTAAGGTGCGGTCGCCGCAACAACCTATTACTTCGCTTAGCGGAGGCAATCAGCAAAAGGTCGTCGTAGCAAAAAGTTTATTAACCCGACCAAAGGTACTATTGCTGGACGAGCCCACCAGAGGAATTGATGTGGGCGCCAAAGCGGAAATTTTTCAAATTATTAATCGCTTGGCAAACGAAGGTCTCGGAATCCTTTTTGTCTCGTCCGAGCTTCCCGAAGTGTTGGCCATACCCGACCGAATCCTGGTCCTTTCCCGGGGCCGCGTGACTGGCGCTTTCGGCCATTCCGAAGCAACCGAAGAGCTTCTCGTGCGGGCTTCGAGCGCTCATCGTCAAACAGATCTTCTGGGTGTCGAAGAGACTGGGATTCGCGATCATCTAACACCAGAGATGCACAACTAGTGAGCTGCCATGACCACCGCACTGTCGCCTTCTGCTGAGTCAGCGAGCGTTTCTCGACTTACCATTGGAGTATTTTTATTTCGGCTACGCGCCTTTATCGCCTTGCTGATTTTGATGGGCATATTCACTCTGCTCACCCGCGCTTTTTTTACCACAGAAAATCTTATTATTCTGGTGGGCCAGACCGCGATTAATGCCATCATGGCGGTCGGCATGACCTTTGTAATTCTCACCGGAGGAATCGATCTTTCAGTGGGATCCACGGTTGGGTTGGCCGCCATGGTTTCTGGTCTCCTGATCGATCGGGGACTAGAGCTGCCGATGTTCGGAATCGTTGTCTATTTCAACGTTCCGGCCATTATCGTTCTCGTCCTTTGCCTGGGTATCCTGGTCGGTGCGTTCAATGGCCTTCTGGTCACTCGTTTCAATGTCGCGCCCTTTATTGCCACCTTGGGGACGTTGTATGTTGCGCGTGGCCTGGCTCAACTAAGCAATGGGGGAGCGACTTTCCCTAATCTCGTCGGGAATCCGGGGCTGGGAAATACTGGATTCCCTATCCTCGGCGCTGGCACAATCCTTGGCATTCCGATTGTGATTTGGATCATGATCCTTTTTACTGCTCTTGGTTGGTTTGTGGCGGGCAAGACTCCGTTTGGCCGCCAGGTCTATGCCGTTGGAGGAAACGAGCGGGCTGCGGAGTTATCCGGTATCTATGTTCAGCGAATCAAGATGGTAGTTTACATGATTTGCGGGATGTGTGCCGCCATGACCGGTTTGGTAACCGCCTCCCAATTAGTGGCGGCTCATCCGGCAACGGGCGAAAGCTACGAACTCAACGCGATCGCCGCCGTCGTACTCGGCGGCACCTCGCTGGCCGGCGGCCGGGGTACGATCTGGGGTACCCTGATCGGGGCATTGGTTATCGGTGTGCTAACTAACGGTCTCGTTCTCCTCGGAGTCCAAGAGTTCTGGAAGAAAGTTATTACCGGACTCGTGATTATCCTAGCCGTCGTGCTCGACCAGTTGCAGGCGAGGCTGCAGCAGCGCCTTGCCTTGAAGCGTGGCTAGCCCATCGAACGAAGGAGGTGATATCAAAGGCGAAAGAATGTTACCACATCTCAAGAGCAAGAGCCATCGAGCTCAGTTTTACTTTTCCGGCGCTGTCGTTTAGCCGTCTCTGTATAACCCCAAAACCCTAACCGAGGACGGATGTCCTCTCCGGTTCAATCCTGCCAATCGTCAATTTCCTATGTTTAAACTGATCCTCCAAAATATTAAAAGTCTGAGTTACCCTTTTCTTGTTAGTTGTTTCGTGGTAGCCGGCGCGATGCTTATGGCGCCCACGGCACTCGCTCAAGAGAAGAAACTGATCGCTATCATTGTACCATCCCCCGAAAATCCCTTCTTCAAAACGGAAGCCGATGCTGCCGAGGCGAAAGCGAAGGCTCTCGGCTACGACACGCTGATTCTTGTCCATAACGACGATGCCGTGAAGCAAGATCAGCTTTTTGATACTGCGATCGCGCGCAAAGCGGCGGCAATTATCTGTGACAATGCCGGCGCCGACGCTAGCATTGCAGCGGTAAAGAAGGCAAAGAGCGCTGGTATCCCTACCTTCCTGGTCGACCGCGAGATTAATGCGACGGGAGTGGCAGTGGCTCAGCTCGTATCAAACAATTATCAAGGTGCCACCTTGGGTGCCCAGGAGTTTCTTAAGCTGATGGGCGAGAAGGGCAGCTACGTTGAACTTATAGGGAAGGAAACGGATACGAACGCGGGCGTCCGATCGAAGGGCTACAATGACGTGCTCAGCCAATACCCAGACCTGAAGAAGGTAGCCGCACAGAGTGCCAACTGGAGTCAGACCGAAGCCTTTCAAAAGGTGCAGACGATCATCCAACAATTCCCTGATATTAAAGGGCTGATCTCTGGAAACGACACTATGGCGCTGGGCGCCTACGCTGCCCTGAAAGCAGCCGGAAAGGGAAATGTGATTGTGGTCGGGTTTGATGGCAGTCCCGATGTGGCTCAGTCGATTAAAGCTGGCGAGATCAAAGCGACTGTATTGCAGCCTATCGTCAAACTCTCCGAAACGGCGGTTGAACAGGCCGACCAATATGTTAAGAGCGGAAAAGCGGACAAACCGGAGAAGCAATCCATCGATTGCGTGCTGATCAACAGCGATAACGTCGGTAAATATACAACGTTTGAACTGAAGGATTGAGCTGATGCTCGGCTATTGAAACTGTGACGCTGGACGCCGTTATCGCTACAAGTGCTCGATTGCGGCGTCAGCGTTTAGCGGCGAAGCCGAGACAGATGATAGCCTAAGAGTCTTTCGGACTTACCGCGCAGCGGTTACAGATCTTAGCCCAGGGCTTTAGCCCTGGGTATGTTCGCCCAGCGAATCCGCCCTGAAAGCTGTAAGGGCGACCGATGCAGATTGCGGTTGAACCGTCGACTAGCCTTCATGGCTAGTCACCGCGATAGTGGACTCATCCAAACAGCCGCCAAGTGGCGGTGCCACAACCGGCTTTGATTCGGCCGA
>JAFAJU010000048.1 GCA_019236035.1 Verrucomicrobiota bacterium
CGCCCCAGCCGTGGGAGGAAGACGCGGTTCTTGGCCTTCGCGTCGTCGCGTGTCACGGCTCGGGCGGAGCCTCGCCCTTGTACCGGCTTGGGAGCACGTCCACGTCATTCAGACGTGCGACGCCCTACCGGCGCAAGTCCCTGAGCCTATGCTACATTCGCGGACATATGAATGTCTTGGTCATCGGGGCGGCGGGCATGGTGGGCCGCAAATTTTGCGAGGAGCTTGCGAAACGGTCGAGCATCGGTAACAAGCCGGTAGACCGACTCACCATGGCGGATACGATAACGCCGGTTGCACCAATCGGAGCTCCGTTTTCCGTGCGTACTCTGTCGGCCGACATATCCGACGCCACGGTCGCAGAATCTCTGGTCGCGGATCGGCCCGACATGATCTATCACTTGGCGGCTATCGTGTCCGGTGAGGCCGAAGCCGATTTTGACAAAGGGTACCAGGTCAATCTGAATGGCACGCGCCACCTGTTCGAGGCTGTCCGGCAAGCCGGTTATCGACCACGAGTAGTTTTTACAAGTTCGATCGCAGTTTTTGGTACTCCCTTCCCCGAAACTATCCCAGAGGATTTCGCGCCGAGACCGCTGACCTCTTACGGTACGCAGAAAGCGATTGGAGAACTCCTGCTAGCTGACTTTAGTCGTCGCGGTTTCTTCGACGGAATTGCGATCCGGCTTCCAACCATTTGTGTCCGGCCGGGCAGACCGAACAAGGCTGCATCTGGTTTTTTCTCGGGCATTATCCGCGAACCATTGAAAGGTGAGGCCGCGGTTTTGCCAGTTACTGACGCCGTCAGGCACTGGTTCGCGTCACCGCGGGCTGCAGTGAACTTCTTGTTCAATGCGGGCGCCATTGATTCCACTCAACTCGGCTCAAACCGCACTCTTAACCTGCCCGGTGTTTCGACGACCGTGGGCGAGATGATAGCTGCTCTGGAACGAGTGGCTGGAGCCGAGTGCGTCAAACTAATCAGGCGCGAGCCCGACCCAACTATTCAAAAATTTGTTGATGGCTGGCCCCGGCGACTGGATGCCGCGCGGGCTCAAGCGCTCGGTTTCAAGGCTGAAACGAGCTTCGAAGAGATCATCCGTAACCACATCGACGATGAGCACGGCGGCGTTGTGGCGTAGGGCGCCAGCAATGTACCATAGGCATCCTGCCTGTCGCGAGCGTTGCTCCACCGCGAAACAGGCTGCAAGGCGAGGCTACGAGACAGGCTGGAAGCCTATGCTACTTTGAGTGCCGGCAATGCGGGGATCGGGCGCCAGCAAGGTAGCATAGGCGTCCCGCCTGTCTGGAGCGTTGCCGCACCGCGAATTCAGGCTCCAAGCCGACGCTAAGAGAAACAGGCTGGAAGCCTATGCTACTTTTCGGCATGGAGACTCTCTCGATTGTTGCCCTACTTCACGGACCGGACAGACCCGGATTAGTGGCCCGGGTCGCCGGCTGGATTTTTGAAAAGGGTGGCAACATCCTCCATGCCGACCAGCACCGAGACGCAGAGGAGAATGTTTTTTTTCAACGGGTGGAGTGGTCGCAACCGGGTCGGGCGGCGGACGCCCATCAGACCGCGGCGTCCTTCAAAACGATGGCCGAACTGGAGCTCGATATGGTTTGCCGGACCACGGTTTCGGACGAGCGCGTACGAGTTGGAGTGCTTGTTTCGAGGGTACCGCATTGTCTACAAGATCTCGTTTTCCGTTTTCGACGGGGTGAAATGCGGGGAGAACTGGCTTGTGTAGTATCGAACCATCCGGAGCTTCGCCAGTTTTGCGAGTCAGTGAACTTGCCGTTTCATCACGTCGATGTGCAGGCGGACCGCAAGAGTGAGGCGGAGGAGACACAGTTGGCGATTTTTAAGAGGCATAGAGTCGATCTGATCGTGCTCGCGCGCTATATGCAGATTCTGAACGCGCATTTTCTCACAGCGGCCGGAATCCCGATCATCAATATTCACCACAGTTTCTTGCCGGCCTTCGCCGGAAGCCGGCCGTACCACCAAGCCTACGCCAGAGGCGTCAAGATTATCGGGGCAACGGCGCATTACGTTACCGCCGCGCTTGACCAGGGTCCGATTATCGCGCAGGACGTGGCGCGGATCAGTCACCGCCACGCCGTCAAAGACTTGATTCGGAAGGGACAAGACCTGGAACAGGGCGTTTTCGCTCAAGCTGTGCGCTGGCATCTGGAAGAGAGGGTACTGGTCTATAAGAACAAGACCGTGGTATTTGATTGAGAGAGCCCTTGCGAATGTGCGGCTTCTTGACGCATCGGACCGGCGCGTGATAGTTGTTATTTTTCCCCCAGAAATCCTGAATCGTTCTCCGTTGGCGAAGCGAGCGTCGACCATTGGTTTCCGCAAATCGTCGCGCTTTTAAACCGCAAGGCAGAGATTCGACAACCAGAGCGAAATGGGCTTCCGGGAAAGCGACCAACAACACGAGCAGATGATTCCCCTATGTCCAAACATAACGAGGACGCGTTCAGAGAATTAGCAGCCGGGTATTTTCAAGGAAGAATTTCTCGGCGTAGGTTTATTCAGCAGGCCACGAAACTTGGAATTTCCACCGCTCTGCTGGGCCGGATGCTGCCCGCGACTTACGCGGCAGGTGCAAACCTGGTCGACTCTTCACCCGAGGCGCCCAACGAGTCTCCCATCACTAAGGAACGCATCGAGTTCCTGAAGACCAAGCCGTACAAAGGTACCACGATTAATGTC
>JAFAJU010000077.1 GCA_019236035.1 Verrucomicrobiota bacterium
TCGAAGCCAAGGAAACAGTAATGATCATGGGAGCGGCTCTGACGCTGATCGCGCTCTGCGGACTGCTGATGTGGGTTTATTCCCACCGTAACAAGCTATTCGCACGTAGCGCCTTGACGCATCCAGTCGTGATCGAAATAATCGGGCCACTTTTCCCCCTCTTGATCCTCGCCATTTCGTTAGCGATCACATTGTGGACTCCAGTTCTTGGAGATAAACTCTGGTGGGGCGCGTTCGCGACCCCTTTTGTCATCCACTTCGCCCGAAGCGCCTGGTCTGTCGCTAAAACACCGGAAAAAAGAAGCGCTCTTCAATCGGACCAAAATGTCGACGACTAGCCCGCAAAAATCACGCGCTTAGCCTGCATCGCACACAAATTTCTAAAGATTTGTGAGCGATGCAGGCTGTCAATGGGGTTGATTTGTCGGCCGAATCCCGCAATCATCTCGTCATCCCCCCAAAAATGTGGTCCCAAATTTATGATCCTCTCGGGAACACCTTTCTTTCGACCCTGGCCGCGGTCATTCCGATCGCGGTGCTGCTCGGCGGAATCGGTTTGTTCCGGCTCAAAGCCCACCTTGCGGCCTTATTAGGCCTGCTGAGTTCCCTGATCATCGCCATCCTGGCGTTTCACATGCCAACCGGTATGGCCTTAGCGTCGGCCGTCTATGGCGGAGCGTTTGGCTTCCTGCCCATAGGTTGGATCGTGCTCAATGTCATCTTTCTCTATCAGCTCACCCTTGAGAAAGGATCATTCACGATTCTGCAGGAAAGCATTGCTGCAATCACCCGCGATCGGCGGCTCCAGCTGGTCTTTATCGCATTCAGTCTTGGTGCCTTCTTTGAGGGTGCTGCCGGTTTTGGAACGCCTGTGGCGGTCACTGGCGCGATGCTAATCGGTGTCGGCTTCCGACCGCTTCAGGCCTCGGGACTCTCTCTCATCGCCAATACAGCCCCGGTCGCGTATGGCGCTCTGGGCACACCGATCATTGCCTTAAGCGGAGTGACCGGACTTGACCTGCACGCGCTTTCCGGAATGGTTGGACGCCAGCTTCCACTCTTCTCTGTCATCGTGCCTTTCTGGTTGATCTGGTCGTTCGCCGGGTTTCGTGGGATGCTCCAGGTCTGGCCGGCGCTGTTGGTCGCAGGCCTTACTTTCGCTGTTCCCCAATATCTGATTTCGAACTTCCACGGACCTTGGTTGGTCGACGTCGTCAGCGCCCTGATTTCACTTAGTGCACTCACGGTTTTCCTGCGCGTCTGGCAACCGCGAGAGATTTGGCTGGCGCTAAGCCGCCGTGAAGAGCACTCCCGGCGGGCTACGGCGAATTCCGCTGAACCGGCGCCGGCTGAGAATCCGGTCCGGAATAACCCGGGCCGCTCTCCTGCAGAAGTTATCCAAGCATGGTTGCCCTGGGTCGTACTCAGCATCTTTGTCTTCCTTTGGGGGTTGCCGCAGGTAAAAGCATTCCTCGACGGGATTTGGTTGCCCAAGATCCCGGTTCCCGGCCTCCACAATCTGATCCAAAGGGTTCCGCCAGTGGTCCCGAAGCCGACGCCGGAGGGTGCAGTCTATAGCTTTACGCTTCTGTCTGCGACCGGAACGAGCATCCTTTTGGCGGCGATCGTTAGCGGGTTCGTACTTGGCTATTCGCCCCTTGGACTAGTGCGCGCTTTTTGGCGTACGTGTGTTCGGGTTCGCTATTCGCTTCTAACGATTGTGTGTATGTTGGCTATCGGCTTCGTCACGCGGTATTCAGGCACCGACGCTACCCTGGGATTAGCATTCGCTCGGGCTGGGGGATTATACCCGTTTTTCGGGACGTTACTTGGTTGGCTGGGCGTGGCCCTGACAGGCTCAGACACGTCATCGAATGTGCTATTTGGTAGCTTACAAAAGATCACCGCGCAGCAAATCGGTCTCAATCCGGTTCTGATGGCCGCGGCCAACAGCTCGGGCGGCGTGATGGGCAAGATGATCGATGCTCAAAGCATCGTTGTGGCCTCGACAGCGACCCAATGGTACGGACACGAGTCGGAGATTCTACGATATGTTTTCTTTCATAGCATAGCGCTCGCCTCACTCGTGGGGTTGTTAGTCTCGGCGCAAGCACATCTTCATCCGTTCACGCTTTTGGTTCCGTAGGGACAAGGGGAATCGTGCTCGTGCTCGTCCTCGATCTGTTGTCCCCTGCGCCGAGAGGAGGACACGATCTTTCCGCAACTGTTCTGTTCCGGCCAGCGTGGCAGCGGAGCGGCTCTTTTTTCGATTACTAGCACGAGCACAAGCACGAGCACGATTCCCCTAAGCGTTAACGCCTGATGAGGCAAGACTTGGCGGATCTTCGATGCTCCCATCCGGCGTGTTCCAACTCGGGGGTGTCGCTTTCGAACTCCGGAAAACCCACGCAGAAGTAGCCGATGAACGTCCAACCGGATGGCACGTCCAGGATCGACGTGACGGCGACTGGGTCGAGAATCGACACCCAGCCCAGACCCAAACCCGCCGCTCGGGCGGCCAACCAAAGCGTGTGCACAGCCATCACCGCTGAATATGCGGTAGTCTCTGGCATGGTTCCCCGCCCCAGGCCGTATCCCTGCTCCGGATTAGGTTCGGCGAAAACCGCGAGGTGGCAGGGGGCTTCGTTAAGTCCGGCCAGCTTAAGGCGCGCATAGCGGACTGCACGTTCGCCACCCTGCCTGGCAAGGGCTTGTGCGTTGCAGACTTCGAAACTTGCGCGCACGGCTTCTCGACGCGCGGGATCGTCAACCGTGACGAATCGCCAAGGTTCACTGAGCCCTACCGATGGCGCCAGAGTTGCAATATCCAGCAATTCATCCAGCAGCCCTACAGGCAGCGGCTCCCGACGAAAATGGCGTACATCACGTCGCCACTTGAACAACTCCTTAAGCTGCGCGCGGAACGCTTCGTCAAAGACTGGCACTGACGAGCCCGTTAGGGATGCGCTCTTGCGCGTTCGGCCCGGCATGTCTTGACGCTTCTTTTGCTGTTTTTCCATAGGCACTCGGGCGTTATTCCAAGCACCACTTCTTAAATTCACGCGTCAAGCCGAGAATTCCGGAATGACTGCCTTACGAGGGCGAGTTCCTTGTGGGCAAAAACCCAGGCCTGGAAGGCCTGGGCTTCTATGGTCTCTAACCGCTTCGCGGTTTCCTGACTCACAAAACGTCCGAAAATAACGTTTTTCCGGGCTATCGGGGATAGCCCGGGAACGAACGCCCCTGGGTGATGGGGTTGTAAACCAGGGGCGTCCTTCCTTTTGCAACCCTTCTTTTCTTTGGACGCGCCCAGGAGCTCGGAAGTTACGCCACAGGTCTGATTTCTTTTGCGATTTTGCGCTCCTTTTTTTCAGCATCGCTCGGCTAAGCCAGCGCCCGCCGTTGTCTCTTCCCACTCTACTCTTCAAAAGAGCAGCGGAATGGTCCGGCGTAGCCGGAGGATTCCGCTGCCTGAGCCTGCATCGCTTACAAATCTCTGAAGATTTGCGAGCGATTGCGCTAGCTCCAGACCTCTCTGGCGGTTTCGGCGACCAAGCGCAGCTTTGCTTCCTGATCGGCCAGGCTGAGCAAATTGCCTTCCTCCGTCGAGGCGAAGCCACATTGAGGACTGAGGGCAAGGCGTTCCAAAGGAATAAATCTCGTCGCTTCCATGATGCGCCGCTTCAGCGCTTCCTTGCTCTCAAGAGCCGGTTTCTTGGTGGTCACCAATCCGAGCACCACCGTGCGATCGTCCGGGAGATAACGCAGAGGCTCGAAATCGCCAGAGCGTTCATCGTCATATTCCAAAAGGAACCGGTGAAATCGGGTTCGCTTGAAGATGTGGGCCGCGATTGGAGCATAGCCTCCGCTTGCGTAAAATTTACTCTGATTGTTTCCCCGGCACAGATGCAGCCCAAACTCGACACCCGAATAATTGCCAATCACAGCATTGTCGAGCTCGATACAACGATCGAGAAGTTTGTCCGGATCGCTTCCGCGTTTCCGATAGCCTTCGCGGATGGCCGGGTCGATGAGTCCGGTGTATTGAGGCGCATCGAGCTGGATGTACGTGCATCCCAAGTGAACTAACTCGTCTACTTCGCCCCGAAGAATATCTACGACATCTGCAAGATAGTTCTCCACTGTCGGATAAGCATCCTTCGACTTCTCTGAATCATAATACGCCGCTGTCTGTTGCGCATTGATCAGAGTCATCTTCACTGGCCGGTCTGTGCTTGCGCGTAAAAAGACAAACTCTTCGGTGCACATAGAGCGCCGGCGGCGGAGCCGCGACATCACCACGGGACGTTTGAACAGGAGTTCGTGTCCATGTTCATCGCGAAACGGAATGGCCCATCCTCCGAACTTATCAAATCCGTCAGTCGCATCAATAAAGTGACCGTAGAACGCGTACCGTCGCATCTCGCCATCGGTGATTACGTCAAGACCTGCCTCGGTCTGGAGCGCTATAGCTTCCTTTACAGCGCGGTCTTCGATCCGCTTGAATTCCGTTTCAGGAATTGCGCCCGATTGATGTTTCGCCCGCGCCTGCTTCAGGTAATCCGGGCGAAGGAGACTTCCAACGACATCGCTACGGTAGAAAGACTTCATTTCTTCCTTTGTTCTTGGGGGAAGACGCGGGAACCTATTTGAAACCATGAGCGCTTTGGTCGACGCGCGCAAATGATTTAGCCTGCATCGCTCGCAAATCTTCAGAGATTTGCGAGCGATGCAGGCTCAGGTGGCGAATCAAGCCGGCGCTGGACGGCTGCGGCCGCGCGGACCAGGAAAGAGTTCAGGGCTATAGAAATTAGAGCGCCGGCGACGATCAGGCTTTGGCCTTCGGCCGAAAGCAATCGGAGCGCCATGCCGAGCTCGGCGAGAATAAAGGAGAACTCCCCAATTTGCGCCAGGCTGGCGGCAACCATGAGAGCCGTGCCCAGTGGGTGACGAGACACGAGAACAATCATGAGCGCCGCCGCAGGCTTGCCCAAGACAATCACCAGGACTACAGCCAATATCTCAAGCGGCCGGCGCATAATAATACTGGGATCAAAGAGCATTCCTATCGCCACAAAAAAGAGCGCGGTAAAAACATCTTGAAGCGGCTGTAGCTCTACGGCAGCTCGATGACTGTGGTCGGATTCACTCACCACGACGCCAGCGAAAAACGCGCCCAGAGCAAAGGAGAGTCCCAGCAACTCGGCCGCACCGAAACCGATACCGATAGCGGCGGCCACTACGGCCAGCGTAAACAGCTCGCGCGAGTTTGTCCTGGCCACGCGCTCCAACAACCAAGGTAACAGACGCGCTCCAACGAACAGCATGAACACAACAAATCCCGCAAACTTTCCGAGGACAATTCCAAGCGTTAATAGCAACTGCCCGCTGTCGCTACCGTTCGCAGCCGGGTTGTGGTCGATCGGCTGTCCGCCTAGGGAAGTGGCCAAGGCTGGCAAAAGCACCAGAACTACCACCGTAATGAGATCCTCGACGATGAGCCAGCCTACCGCGATCCGGCCGCTTTCCGACCCCAAAATACCCTGAGCTTCCAAGGCACGCAGCAGCACGACCGTGCTTGCCACCGATAAAGCCAGCCCAAGAACCAAGCTCGGGCCAAGGCTCCAGCCCCACAACCCGGCCACGCCACAGGTCAGCGCTACGGCCGACGCTATCTGCACTAGAGCACCCGGCACGGCGACTCTTCGGACGGCCAAAAGGTCACGGACGGAAAAATGCATGCCGACTCCGAACATAAGCAAGATGACACCGATCTCAGCCAGTTGCGGGGCCAGCTTGGCGTCGGCTACAAACCCAGGCGTAAACGGTCCATCTGCTATGCCGGCCAGAAGATACCCAACGAGTGGCGGCAGGTGCAGCCTGCTGGCGATGTAGCCGCCAATCAGAGCATAGACCAAGCCGACAGCAATAGTCGAAATCAGCGCGATTTCATGATGCACGGGAAGTCCTGCGACAAGATATATTTTTTGATCATTCCAATCCGACTTTCGGCTCAGCCACAAGCTGCAACACATCCTTCAATTGGGCAACTCTTCCTCTGCGCACAGGTCACAAAGTAGCGAAGGCATCTTGCCTGTAGAGCGCTGTCGCCGCGCCGTTAATACAGGCTGGAAGCCTATGCTACTTTGGGCGTCAGCGCGTGCGATGGGGCGCCAGCAGGGTAGCATAGGCGTCCCGCCTGTCGAGCGTGCGGCAAGAGCGACCTCGATACAAGCTGGAAGCCTATGCTACCGTTGAGCCAGCAAGGCTCGATGAGGGCCTGAATATGCAAGGGCTTATACGACGGACCTGTCTCTCCGAATGGAAGCAATGATGAGTAACGCAGAAAAAGCATATACGCCGCCGCACGTGCTATCGGAAAATGGTATCCCGAAAGACGTGCTCAACTACTTGAACGGCGAGGATCTACTGTCGAAGACGCAGGCCCTCTGTCTCTCGACCGTCGATCCAGACGGTTGGCCGAAA
>JAFAJU010000104.1 GCA_019236035.1 Verrucomicrobiota bacterium
GTCGATCCCACGCAAATGCTGCTCCGCCCTCCTGCCCACGGCCGGGTTGACTCTTTCAACTTGGATCCCGGGCGGCGCGAAAGATTCCGATTGCGTTCCGACCACGAGTTTATCATGCACAACCTGCGGCTCGGATTTTGGGTCTTCGGCAGGAGACCTATTACGAATCGGGGGAAATGCGGGTCGATCCGCCGGTGTCAGTGTAGGCTCTGCCGTCATTCGTTGTGGTTGAGCCCTTTCCTCCGCCGACGCGATCGGTGCGCGAGCGAGTTTCTCGAACTCGAAAAACGCTTCGTCCTGGCGTGCCACCTGCGCAATCGGTGTATCAAAATCCGGTCCAATCGGCTTTACGACCTCAGCGAAGTTCTCATTCAAGTTTGCTTGCACCTGAAGGACAACGGTTTTTAACGAGACGGGAAATAGAAACTCGCAATCGAGTCCGACGGGTAGGAGTTCAGGGTAGATCCGTTGCAGCGTCGACGCCTTGACGGTTATCCTCCCGTCCATTAGGCCCTGAGTATCCCGCAGTGGGACCACGATTTCGCCCTGCTCGACTTTTGACCAATCCAACTCCGGCGCCCCAGGATCGCCCGCGCCAATATCGTTTTGGCGTAAGACAATCATTTGTTCGTTCAACGCGCCCACGGCGGGACGAAGATCGCCTGACCGATTCCGGGCTTCCTCAGGGGTCTCGCCTTTCAGGTTGCGAAACAGGTAGTTCCCGAAATTAGGCGACATAAAAACTTGAGTGCATTACTCACCCAATATCATAACATGTCAAAGGATATGTTGCTTTATTATTCCTTTTCCTGGTCGGAACGCGCGCCTTGATATGTTCTACCCTTCCACCGAACACCTCGTCCTGCGGTTTGGCGAAAGCTGTTCAATGCGATCGCCAACGCTAATGAATAGCCGACTGGATGGAGAGCCACACTCAACCAGGAAGTTCTGTACCGAAGAGCCGCGGATATCCGGATGCTGTAAATCAATAACAACTCAATTAACGTCAGCGGACCGGGTGCCAAAAATACGATGACAAACGGGAGAACTAACACCAGGAACTGACCAGCCATAGCTGCAAGAAAGCCAACGTCTCCTTGCCCAAACACAGGCCTGATATTCTTTGTAAAACCCTCCCACATTTCTTCGAGCGATTCGTACATGCGGCATTGGGTCAGACGAGTTCCGTCGCAATTTACGAGGCGCATCCCGTTGGCCGTCTCGCTCGCTACGGTCCGGGCCAGCGCCACGTCCTCGACCAGACTGTCGCACACACGTTCGTGACCACCTATCCGCTCGTAACTTCCTCGGCGAAAGAGCAGAAATTGGCCACTCGCCGCGCCCAGATTCCGCATCCAAAGCCTAGGCACAACCCGAGCGATTAGCGGGAGACGTCGACAGCAAACCAGGAACCAAAGCGGGAGATATGCGCAGGCGGCTATGAACATGAGCGGAATCACCAGCTTTTCGGCGAGCGTTTCAGTAATTTGATATGGCCAAATCGTCAATAGATCCGCCTGTGTTTTTTTTTGTTCCAGGACAGCAGCCGCAATTGTTCCAGGAGGGTGAACTGTGTCGGCGTCAGTGAATAAAAGTAACTCGCCCCTAGCGACGCGCGCCAATTGTTGGCAGGCCCAGGCCTTACCTGTCCAGCCGCGCGGCAGAGCCTCCCCCTTGATCAGTCGCAAACGATCGAAAGGGAGGCCCATCTGAAAGCTCTTCACCAGATCAGCCGTTCCATCTTCGGATTGATCATCCAGCACAACAATTTCGAGGTTGGAATAATTCTGGGCCAGCAAAGACCGAAGACAGGGAGCGATTCGATGGGCTTCATTCCTGGCGGGTACCAACGCAGAAACCAGGGGCTGATTGCCGGAGATGACCTGCTCTCGCAGGACCGGTATAAAAATCATGTTAGCTAGCAACGTCAATAGGATCAGACCAAGGACCGTTAGGGTGCCGGCGTGGTAGATAGTAACAATCAGATCCATAGGAATCCCTGCACAGGTTGTCGTGTGACCTGGGCGTCCCGGCCGTAATCGCGATCGATGCAGGGGCAGGGCGCCCATATCACTTTCTGTCTTGTCTTGACATTGATTGTGTCAGACATGGCATAGAGTAGAGAAATGAATAAACTTTTGCGGTTCGGCCTGTTGTCGGCTCTGGCGCTACTGGCTGGTTGTGCAGATCTCGAAGACCTGACCTACGACTTCCGGAAGCCGACTGGAAAAGTTGGTATTATCGTGGATCTGGTCGATCAGCATGCGTATCTCTATAGCAGGGGCCAAGTGGTTTTAACTGCGCCTGTTTCGACCGGCCGCGAAGGGTACGACACTCCGGCAGGACGCTATACGGTCGTCCAGAAGGATATTGACCATCGCTCAAGCATATACGGGGCTTATGTGCGTGATGGGATAGTCGTTAAAGAGAATGTCGATGTTCGCAAAGACCCGCGTCCACCCGGTTCAACTTTCATTGGGGCCTCGATGCCGTACTTCCTACGGATTGTTGGCGGCGTCGGTCTGCATGCCGGCTACCTGCCTGGTTACCCGGCATCGCACGGATGTATCCGCATGCCGGAATCTAAAGCCAAAAGATTCTTTTACGCGGCGAGAGTCGGTACGCCCGTGACGGTCAAGCGTTGACCGCGGCCCCGTATCTTTATCGCCGGCAGGACACGAACCTCTTGCAAACTGCTCCAGGCTGGGATACCGAATCAGTCCCACAACTATGATTCCGAACCAGATCATGATCTATGATACGACCCTGCGAGATGGTACGCAGGCGGAAGGCATCTCTTTCAGCGTCCACGACAAGATTCGTATCGCTGAAAAACTGGACGCGTTTGGGATTCATTATATTGAGGGCGGATGGCCGGGATCCAATCCAAAGGACATCGCGTTCTTTGCAGAGGCTAAAAGACACAAGTGGCGGCAGGCGAAAATTTGCGCCTTTGGCAGCACCTGCAGAGCCAACGCCAAGCCGGCTACAGATGCACAGATCGCCCTTCTTTTGGAGGCTCAGACTCCGACCGTAACGATCGTCGGCAAGAGCTGGCGATTGCATGCTGAGCAGATACTGGGCGTATCCATCGAGGAAAACCTGCGGATGATTCGGGATTCGGTCGCGTATCTGAAGTCAAAGGGAAAAGAGGTCATGTTCGATGCAGAGCACTTTTTTGATGGTTACAAGGAGGATTCAGCCCAAGCGATGGCCGCAATCGAAGCCGCAGCCGAAGGCGGCGCCGATGTGATTGTGCTTTGCGATACGAATGGTGGCGCGATGGTCCATGAGGTGTCCGAGATAACTTCGGCGGTCGTCCGAGCACTGTCGATTCCGGTCGGCATTCATACGCATAACGACTGCGAACTCGGAGTTGCGAACGCTTTAGCAGGCCTCAGGTCGGGGGCAACCCAAGTTCAGGGCACGATCAATGGATACGGTGAGCGAACCGGCAACTGTAATTTGACCAGCGTCATTCCTAATCTTCAGCTGAAGCTTGGAATATCGGTCGTGCCGGAGTTGAGCCGTCTCCGGGAATTGTCTTTATTTGTCGATGAACTAGCCAATTGTCAGCACAACATTCGAGCGGCCTTTGTGGGAACCACCGCATTCACACACAAGGGCGGTTTGCATGCCCACGCCGTTCAAAAGCTAGCTCGCAGTTACGAGCATATTGAACCAGGTGATGTGGGAAATCATCAACACATCGTTGTTTCGGAACTTTCCGGTCAAAGTAACGTGCTGGCGAAGGCCCAGGAACTAGGATTCGAGCTTGAGAAAGGGTCAACCCACGTCGCGGCTATCTTGCGAGAGGTCAAACGACTCGAACACCTCGGCTACGAGTTCGAGGCAGCCGAAGCCTCTTTCGAGCTGCTGATTCGCCGCATTCTGGGGCCAGTAGAACCTTTTTGGGAATTGTTAGAATACCACTGCACTTACATCCGCTCGGTGACGAACAAGTATGAAACGTGCGAGGCGACGGTGAAACTTCGGGTGAAAGACCAGGATGTCCACACCGTGGCTGAGGGGGACGGACCTGTGAACGCTTTGGACGCCGCGCTCCGCAAGGCTTTGATTCCAGTGTATCCAAGCATCGAGACGGTGATACTCGATGACTACAAGGTACGCATCATCGGCAGCAGCCAGGGTACCGGAGCACGCACCCGAGTGCTGATCGATTCAACGGATCACCATGATAATTGGTGCACCGTAGGCGTTTCCGATAATATCATCGAGGCCAGCTGGCTGGCGCTCGTAGACTCTTTTGAGTACAAACTCAGGCGCTAGCCCGGTAGGGGCGCAGAGGAGAAAACAGAGGGCTCGGAGGTTATTTACCACAGAGGCACAGGGAACACGGAGGCCGGAGAAAATTTGGATCTGCCGCTATGGATTTTGCCCACCTTTATAGACAAGATCCGAACTTCGCCTTCTCTGCGTCTCTGTGGTAAAACCCAACCTCCGAGCCCTCTGTTTTCTCCTCTGCGCCCTTACCGGCGAGCGGTCGGATGCGCCGGAATACCGGCAAAACTCGGCATGACATAGTTGTTCATGGCAACCGTCGCCACGCGATTCCCAGCCACGAGCGCACGACGCGGTTTTATGAACTCCGAAGGGATGTAGTAATTTGATAAATCGCCGGGAAACATGGTGTGAACAACACCAATGGTGAGGTTCTTATGAAGTTCGAAGTGCAGATGGGCAGCGTAGAGCCCGTGGGCGTTGCCGATCGTACCGATCTGTTGACCGCGAGTCACCTGCTCACCCTCCCGCACCAGGATGCGGTCAAGGTGCGCGTACAGCGAATCCACGTACTTCACCTGTCCCTCCTCCATAAAGGCATGGCGAACTACCACTACGTTTCCCCAGGCCCGGCGAAAGTCCCGAGCTAGCGTCACGATGCCGGTCCCAATGACATACACCGGATCACCGAAATCCGTGCCGCTCCCCCCTTGCCCCACCCAATCCTCACCCAAGTGACCAAAAGATGTGAATCCGCGGGAGATACGATATCCATCCGCATTTGGCCTCCCGACCGGATAATCAAAACCGTCTGCCAGCCTTGTTACGGCCACGCCTGGATCGGCTTGTGCAAGCACGACAATCAATCCTAACATGGCTCCGACAAACAGCTTTTTGCGCATGGAGCCTGCTTTTATGTGGAATCCGGACAAGTGGCAAGCATTTCCACCCAAAAAGAGCTGAATTTTCGTCAATTTTATTGTTGTCAGAAAGAAGTCGCGAAAAATCGGCCACTCGAT
>JAFAJU010000182.1 GCA_019236035.1 Verrucomicrobiota bacterium
AGTCACCCTACACGGGATGGCTCTTCAGCGGAAGTGTCCCGGCTCCCGCGCAGCGAGGTCTTCCGGGGAGGCAAATCCGGGTCGAGAAATCCCAATGCGTGCGGCGGGACGATAACTCGTACACCCTCTCGGCGTTGCGCCTCAAGAATCTCTTCGTGAAACTGTTTCATCTTGGTCCAGTGCAGCTTCGGCCGAAAATGGTGTTCGGCGTGGTAGCCATTGTTAAACCAGATCAAGTTATACCACTTATGGTACGAGCTTACGCCCCAGGCGATCGGTTTGTCGGGATTGCCACCGTAGTGGAGGAAATAGCCGTTCAAATACGTGCAGCAGTGCCCCAGATAATAAAAGGGGAGAAAGAATACCCAGAATTTCCAATTTAAAACCATGCCGATCGCGATAGTCGCTCCAAGAATGGCAATTTCAGTAATTCCCCACTTAGCGTCGACCTTGTTTTTCCTCTTGATTTCGGCGTAGATGACTTTCGGATTTTCCCTTAAATAACTGAGGAAGATGTAGCTCCAGGGGTTCTCCGGTTCACCATCGTGTCCGTGCCGGTAGATAGAGATCCAATCGTGGCAATTCCCGTTCTCATCTGGTCTGTCGCTATTGCCCATATGGTGCCGGTGATGCACATGTTTGTAAAAGGTTTGGGAAATCCCGAGAGTGACCGACAACATCACACTGAACAGACGGTTCAGTATCCGAGAGACAAAGTAGGGGTTATGGATGTGGTTGTGTGATATTCCGTTGATATTCCACGACACACTCACCGAGTAGATGAGCCCCATACTGATCAGCACCCACCAGGGTGCGTATGGGAATATGAAAAAAAACGCAACCACGTACGCGAAATGAAGCAGGCTGGAAAGAACCGGCACCACATCCCATTTACTGTAGGTAAAAACCTTCATCTGAAAAAACTCGTTAAACCTCCGTTTGGCAGAATCTTAGGAGATCATAGGTTAAAACGCAATACGCAGATCGCAAGTGTACATCCCCGGTGCCGCCGGCTCGCAAGGTTTGCCGCGGGGGAATTCCTCCGGCCGTACTTCAATGAATTTCGTGTCGCCGGCCTGAAGTGTGAACACCTTTTTCACCTCGTCTGTATCCCGCTCAACCAGGGCAATGGATAACGGTAGTTGGACTGCGATGTGCGGATGCAGTGAGGGATAAAGCGCTGACTTTCGGTAGCGCAATCCCGCGATCGAATCCTTAGGCGAGAGCGACCGGAACGGAAGTTCGCGTCCGTTGACAAAGAGAGCGTACCGCTCACTAAAACCGTTTCGTGCCGCTAGTTCGAAGCGTTCAACCGAAGTATCAACGAACCTACTGGTACTCCCGCCAACAACCGGCGTTTCAGAAAGTAAGGGCCAGCTCTCCAGCGCCTTTCGGACGGTCAATCCTTCAAAAGTCAGGAGGGCCGGGAAACGCCACTCCCAGATCTCCCGAAATATGGCCGGATCAAAGCCGAACCCGAACTGTGCCAGTTCGCTAAGCACGTCTGTCAGATCCGCCCAGAGAGGCGTCGGTAAAAAAAACTTGTCGTGCAGGTCAATATTAAAATCCCTCAGGGCCGCACCAAACGGTTGCTTCAGAAGGTAGACCAGCAGGGCGCGCCAGAGCAGTGCAACGGCACCGGTCCAGTCCACGCTCGGCAGACTTTCAATGGCTCGGAACTCAATGAGGCCCCAACACCCCTGTGGCGAGTTCCAGAATTTATCAAAGCTTGTTTCGCTTCTATGCGTGTTTCCGGATACGTCGGTGTGAAGATGCCGCAGGATCTCATGAATTTGATGCCGGCAATCGCCGGATGGCAGGGTTTCCAGTTGCCGGTACGCCAACTCGAGGTCCAGGAGCGCGTTCCCGCTTTCGTCGGGCCTGGGCGCCTGCGAGGAAATTCCGACGTAGCACCCGCTGAAGAGGTACGACAACGACGGGTGGTGTTGCCAAAATCGCAGGATCGAAGCCAGCCATCCGGGTCTCGAAAAGAACGGATTCTTATCGATAGATATCCCGCCGAACAACAGGTGTGAGCCCCCGCCGGTGCCGGCAGGGTAGGGTTCCGTTCGAAACGTGCAGAGATCTATCGCTGCAGAATGCTTTTCCAGAGTGACCAGCCACCGTTGGAATTCAGTCCAGTTTTTGCAGGGTGGCAGGTTGACTTCCAGAACCCCGGGATCCGCACTAAAACCGAGCCGGGTCCAGTTCGAAGGGAGATCAGCCGGCAGATAGCCTTGCCATTGAACCGCGCACTGGTCGGCGATGGCCGCTATGAGCATACGAATGAGCGTCTCCCAACGATCGGTTAACAGGGGCGGAACAAAGATGGTAAGGTGTTGCTCGTCTACTTCGAAGACAAGAGCCCGTTTGGTTGCTTCCTCGGGCAAGAGTTGCAGCGGCAGACGAAGCCCGGCCGGGCCCTCGACTTTCAGTAGTTCCAGCCGGCGGAGGCTCCATCCCTCTGAGACCCATTTCTCGCCCTTGTAATCAAGAGGCAATACCCAGACTGGTTTTTTGGGCGCATGCGGATCGGTGGCACGCCGCCAGCGGTCCGCCAGACCAAGCTCGCGGCTCAATCGGTCCTGGATCGCCTTTAGCGTCTTCCCGTCCGGAGGCCCACTTTTGGAGCCGCGCGAGATCCCGAGTGTCTTTTCGGGACCGGGCTGCAATATCTGGAGAGCCCATCGCGGATTGACTTCCCCGGGATATAGTTTGCCCGGTGTATAGAGTATGAGCGCCTCGGGCGCGACTGCCTCGACAACCTTCTCGGCAAACCGGGTGGCGTATCGGAGCTTGGTCGGACCCACCGCGGCAAAGGTCCACTCCGGGCCCTCCGGTTCCTTCGGTATGAAAGTAGGTTCACCGCCCATAGTCAAAAGCACGCGCTCACCCGCGAGCGTTCTCTCCACGTGTTCGGCGATTTTCCCAAGGTCTTTTTCTGTCAACAGATTGAGGTCCAGATGTGAATCGAACTGACCGTGATGGTCACCGAAGTACGATCCTTGGATCGGGGCAATATCCGGCATGCGAGCGCCAACGGCAGTCGGAATAAAGCGATGATCGCAAAACGTGCCGTTGGTAGGATCAATTCCAACCCAGCCCGCGCCGGGGAGAAAAACTTCAACCCATGCGTGTAAGCCGCTCTCCGCCCGCCGATCCTTTATATCCACGTGAAACTCGCACAGGAAACCGCTCACGACCCGGACTGCCAAGCCAATCTTTCGGAGCATCGTGGCACAGAGTAACGCGGTGTCACGACAGGCGCCGGAGCGCAATTCGATGGTCTTTGACGGCAGCCGCGCTTCTCCTTCGACCCGCACTTCATAACCAATTTCGGAATGCAGCGTCTCAGCGAGTTCGACTAATGCGTCAACCGTGCTTCGTTTGCCGTTCAGTTGCCAGATCTCTTGCGTGTTGGCTTCTTCGTCAGGATTAACGGTCCTGAACGGACCGAGGACACGCTCTTCTTCCGGGGTGTACTTAAAAGGAAGCTCCAACGCGTGCGGGGCGAGCAGGAAGTGGAACGGATTCTTCGGCCAGAGCTCAAGCTCCAGTTCGACCCGGATTTCCAATACCCGGCCAGGCTGAGGCAAAAAACAATTTGCCACCAGGTTATCAAATAAGTCGCGGCGATATTGGATGTCGCTTTCGAGGTTGATGTGCGTCTGAAGGTGGTGAGTGACAATCGCCTGATCCGTGCGCGGATAAAGCCTGACCGCATGCGTCGAAAAACTCACCGGTTCTTCGTAAGCGTAGCGCATCCAGTTCTCAATTTTTACTCGCATAGGTCCTTAGCCTGCCTTGTTCCCGCCGGCTGGATGCCGCTCTACTTCTTCAATCTGACCACTTTGACTTGAACCCTCATTAATTGATCCCCCGTACCTTTGAATGTTCCGCGAATTGGCGCAGCTTCGCTCGCATCACGGCCAAACGATACGGAAATATGTTGTTCTCCACACAAGCGATTGTTTGTTGGATCAAGGGCGACCCAATGTTGTCCTGGTACCAGCACTTCGACCCAGGCATGGGTTGCGACCGAACCGATCAATCTCTTTTTTTCGCCGTTTTCCCCTTTGGGCGGCGAAGTCTCAATGTAACCGCAGACATAGCGAGCGGGTAGACCAGCCGGTCGAAGCACGCTCAGCATGATGTGGGCAAAATCCTGGCAGACCCCAATGCGGTCCCGCCAAACGGATGAAACATCAGTCGAAAAATTCGTGGCTCCTTTCCTGTATTGAAAGCCTTCGTGGATCGCGTTGTTAAGAGCTTCCAAGCCTTGTCGCAATGTCGTTGGACCGCTAAGGTAGCGCTTTGCCCACTGGATTGATTCTCGCCCAATTTTTACCATGTCAGTCGGCTGCAAATAATCGAAAACGAACGGCAAAACTCCGGTCAGGATTTGACGCGACTCTTGCACTGTCAAATCCAGACTCTCCTCCGGAATTGCACCGGCAATCGTGTTCACGAGCGCCTCGCTGCGTATAGTCAGTCGCGTGTGCCTGTACGGGAGCGACAGAAACGCTACCTCGTTGCCGAAATAATCTCGGTAACCGGAAGTTCGAGTTGCCGGTTCGATCATCAAACGATGTTCGTGGACCGTTTGAACCTCACGAGTTGGCGGTTTCAGCCGAAGTTCGAGGTACGCCTCAGCGACCGGTTCCCCGTAGCGATAGTCGGTAGTGTGTGTGATCCGGAAAATCATCGCTCCTCCCTTTCGGCAGCACACTTACTCAGTCGCGGGCCAAAAGGCAAATAGTGTTGGGCAGGGGTAGGGGGCGCGCTCCGGCGTGTCGGCGTATCGGCGTGTCGGCCGCTCGAGGCCGGCAGCGCGAGGCTCCGCCCGAGCCGTGGGGTCGTGCCGTGGCGTCGTGCTGGGGCGTTGGAGGGCTACGCTCCGTCGGAACAGCCACCGCTGAAGAGCTCGGCTTCACCCATTGTTTGGAGTTTGGAGGGGCGTTGCTTGCAACGCCTTCGGCCGACAGGCCGAAAGGACGCTGAACCACCGATCGACGACAACCCTGCGAAGGAGCTGCAAGCAGCTCCCCTCCAGATCCCATTGTGTTAGCCAAACTTTCTCGCTCTTCCCGACCGTTGCGCGGTGGCTGCTACGACGGAGTGTAGCCCTCCAGCGCCAGCAGCCGCCCCATGACAATTCAACCGTCCAGGGTTCTGCGGTCGGAAACGTTCAGCGCCAGATCGCGTGGGAGCACGCCCCCGGCCCCCGCCTCTCTCACCCCTGCCTCTTCGTCACCTCGAGCAATTCCTTGATCGCATCGAGTGCGATCGGGTCCTCCAGAGTACTGAGGTCTCCAGTATCCCGACCTTCTGCAGCCGCATGAATAGCGCGCCGGAGGATCTTGCCGGACCTTGTCTTGGGCAGCGCTCGAACCAGGTAGATCGCGGCAGGGCGTGCAAACGATCCAAGTATCTGCACCACGGTGGCTTCGATTTCTCGTTTGAGTGCGGTCTCGGCGTCGCCCGATGAAAAATCTCCCGGCTTCTTCAGAACAACAAAGCAGTGAACCGATTGCCCTTTGAGTTCGTCGGCGGCGCCAACCGTCGCCACTTCTGCAACCGCCGGATGGGTACTAACCGTTTCCTCGATTTCCCGCGTACCGAGGCGGTGTCCGCTGACATTGATCACATCGTCCGAGCGCCCCAAAATAAAAAAGTAACCATCCTCGTCCTCTGTCGCGTAATCGAACGTCGCGTAGAGCTGTTTACCCTGGAAACGGCCGCAATAATGGTGTTCGAATAGCTCATCGTTCTTCCAGACGGTCGACATACAGCCAGGCGGCAGCGGCAGCCCGAACGCGAGAACGCCCTTCTCCCCGCGCGCCAGTAAATCGCCGGTCACCGGATCGACAATCTTTGCGTCGTACCCGAATAAGGCGATCCCCGGAGACCCCGGCCGAATCTGCGGAGCTTCAACTCCCGGCAACAGAGCCAGGACCGGCCAACCGGTCTCAGTCTGCCAATAATTGTCCAGGATCGGAATCTTTAAGGCGTCACCAATCCACTCCCAAGTCGGCTCGTCGAGCGGTTCACCAGCGAGGTAGAGCCGTTGCAGGCTGCTCGTGTCATATTTGCGGAGATACTCGGGATCCTGACGTTTCAAGACTCGAATGGCGGTTGGAGACGTGAACATGACTGCCGCCCGGTACTTTTCTACGATCCGCCACCAGATGCCTCCGTCCGGACGTATAGGAAGGCCTTCATAGAGGATGGACTGCATCCCGTGAATTAAAGGACCATAAACGCCATATGAATGTCCAACCGCCCAACCAAGGTCTGCTGCGGTGAACATGGTTTCCCCTGGTTCTCCTGCGAACACGTATTGCATCGAAGCCGCCATCGCGACAGCATGCCCGCCCGTGTCCCGCTGAATGCCCTTCGGTTTGGCCGTTGTCCCTGAAGTGTACAGGAGATAGCTAGGATCGCCGCTTTCCAGCCAGACCGCCGGAACTTCCTCGCGCAAATGTTCTTCACGAAGCTCGGCATAATCAAGGTCACGCCCGGCGATGGTCAGCACGCCCGTTTCGATGTGTCGATTGCAAACCAAAACATGCTCTGGTTGGCATTTCGCCATTGAAATCGCCTCGTCGACCAATCGTTTCAAAGGGATCACTTTGCCGCCGCGGAGTCCGGCGTCGGATGTAATGACCAGCCTTGCTTCGGCGTCGTCGATCCGCGTCGCGAGACTGGTCGGCGCAAACCCGGCGAAGACCACGGAGTGTACCAAGCCAAGTCGAACGCATGCCAGCATCGCGATAGCGGCCTCCGGAATCATTGGCAGATAAGTGATAACCCGATCTCCCTGCTTCAGACCGAGCGATCGAAGGACGGCCGAGAACCGGCAGACCTCGTTGTAGAGTTCGCGGTACGTGAAAGAGCGGTCGGCATTAATCTCAGTTGAGATGTAGTGGAGAGCCGGCTGATTCTCACGGGAGGCAAGATGCCTGTCGACAGCATTGTAGCAAAGATTCGTTTCTCCGCCGACAAACCATCTGGCAAAAGGCGGCCTGCTGAAATCGCACACGCGAGTAAACGGCTTCTGCCAATGAATTGCCTGGGCTTGTTCTGCCCAGAACTTCTCAGGCTGCTCCAAGGCACGACGACAGAATTCGAGAGAGCGAGTTGGTTGGCTCATGGGGGAATGAGAACGATTATCCAGCGAAATCGGGAGGAAGCAATCCAGGAGTTTGGGACGGGGGGCGCGGTAGGGCGCCTCGTCCTGAACTCCTAAAACAACGTCGGCTCCGGATCGGAAATGATACTCTGGTGACTCAGAAAGTTGTCAGTTATCACGTGGTGTAGCTCTTGCGTCTCTGAAAGCAACTCATCCAGAAGCGCAAGCAATTCTTCATGACGCAGCAACCGGATGTGCGCCTCATCCTGGTTGATGAAAAAATTGTACCAATCCAGTCGCCGGATCGTTCTGAGCAGTTCGTCCAGGAAAGACTGCGCTTTTTGCGCGGTCGGCGAACTGTTCGGCAGCGACGCTCTGAGCAGTTCGGCGCATCGCCGGAGCGAGTACGTCACTGACCGAGGCATTTCGCCGTTTTGCCAGAGAAACTCCAGAACTTGCGGAGGTTCCGCTCTTGTCTGGTAAATGCGCCGGTACGCATCCCGTGAACCCAGAAGACGCAGAAACGCAGAGAGCTCGATCTCGATCGAGTGCAGCGAGTCCAGTCGCTTCACGATTGATTGGGCTACGCTGCTCGTCGCGTTCGCCGTCGTGATCGCCCGCTCAACGAATTGGCCCAGTTCGCTGAAGCGCCAGCCATCGTCTGCAAGCATCGAAAGTTGCGCTGTGGCAAAGAATTGCGGAATCACGGCCACCGCGGCATCTGACAGGCGTCGCGTCGTCTTTCGGGCCTCGCGATCTGTAGTCTCCGGACGAAAACGGCTGCGCATGAAAAAGCCGCGGAGCGTGCCCAGAGCCGACCATGCTTCTGGGCTGATAGTCTCGCGCAACGAATCGGCGTTTCTTATGCCCTTCTTTAGTATCGAATTAACGGAGCCCATCTCGCTGGAATCGAGCATAAGCCGGTACCGCTCAATTGGGCTGGCCATGCTGCGCCGTCCTTTCTTTCCAGCATGCTCCAAAGGCGGCAGCAGCCGGTTCCAAACCGGCCGATAGAGTTTCCGTTCCGCCGAGGTCAGTTCTTCCATCTCGATCGTTTCAATCACCTGGATCATCTTCGATATATTCATCGCCCGCTCCAGGTAGCGCCCCAGCCAGTAAAAACCTTCCGCAACCCGGCTCGTGACCGGTCTGGCAGGTAAGATTTTCGGTCGTCGAAATGGCTCTGTCGTGGAAATGACAGTCGACAGCTCCTGGAGCACCCACGTGTCTTTGCCGCCGCCGCCATGCTGCGACTCGGTTCGCCCCTTCTCCGTCGCTGAAACCCGTGTAAGGGCGCCAGGAAAAACATCGAATCGATCGCCGTCGCGAATGCCGTACACAATATGATCTTGCAACCGCGAGGTCTTTTTTCCGTGCGAGAAGCAGACAGTCTCCGCGCAATCATCAACCGGCTGCGCAACAAAAAGATGTGGCGTACGTCGTACCTCTGTCCGGATCTCGTTCCAGGACTTTTCGTCTCCCGTAAATTGTAAGAAACGTTCCCCCGTTAAAGTCCGCAGCTGGAACCGTTCTGGTTGTTCGAAGACCATCTCCCGTTGGTCCAGATCACCGAGCCAGTAGGTTTGAATGGAAGGCAAAATGGGCGATTCCCCAAGGTAGAAGCGGATGATCGCATTGGAAAAATGAATCAGGCTGCGGTCATCTGCGAGCTGCGACCCAATACTATTAACAATTGATACGGTGCCTTTTCGAAAGCAGTGAACCAGACCCGGAATCCCAAGGTGACTTTCTCGTTTGAATACTAACGGGTCCAGCCATGGATCCGCGAGCCTGGAATAAATGACATCGACCCCCTCCAGGCCCGAGACTGTTCTTAGAAACACCCTGTCATCCAAGACCACCAGATCGCCGCCTTCTACAAGCGGAATTCCCATTCTCCTTGCCAGGAACCCGTGCTCAGAATAAACGGCGCTCTCCACCCCCGGGGTCAGCAGAACCACGGAAGGTTCGGGCCGCGGGGCGATCGCTCGCAGCCTCAGTAGGATGTCGGTCGGTATATCAGCTATCGATTCAACCGGCTGGCTCTGGAACAGTTCCGGCAACACACGCGCCAGCAGACGCCTGTTTTGAATCATGTACGAGAGACCCGAGGCATGACTGAGGTAGTGGTTCTTGACCACAAGGCGGCCAGAGGCGTCTCGGCAGATACAAAGCCCGCTGAGGTGCAGGAAATGGCCCCCGGCAGGCCGCAGGCTGGCCGCGCTTCTCTGGAAGTTCGGGCTTCCCAGAGCCGCCGGGATCGGGATAAAGCCTTGTCTCAGAATCTCTCGGTCGCCGTACACGTCTTCCAGAAAGATGTCGAATGCGCGAAACCTTTGTTGAAAGCCGCTTACAATTTGCCTCCATTCATCGCTTGTGAAAACCTGCGGCAACAGGTCACAGAACCACGTATTATGATGATCCCCGGACGGAAGCTCGAACGTGATGCCCAATTCTCGCAACGTTGCATCCAATCGTTCCTCCAGTTCCCGCAGGTCCGCAGAGGTTGCTCGTTCCAACTCGCTCACAAGCCCAGCATAGGGAGCGCGGGGTTGCCCTACCTGCGTATCAAGCACTTCGTGCCAGCGTTTCTGAAGGCGCTTTCCGTTGTTCTCTACCATACGGGTCTGTTCTCGGCTGACGATTCGGCTGAAAAAGCCCCTGATCGCGGATGACGCTTGGAGGGGAGCTGCCTGCAGCTCCCTTCTGCTCGCTCCCCCTACGCGCAGTTCCCATGCTTGCAGCTCCCATGGCGTCGCTCCACAACTCCCCGGTGCCGCGGAGAGTTTTTCAGCAATACCGGTTAACGGGAAACGACCCCTTGCGCAAGGTTGGACTTGAGAAATGTAGGCTAGGACGAGGCTCCGCCAACGGTAGGGCGAGGCTCCGTCCGAGCCGTGGAACGGAGCCACCGGCCAGCCGTGTGCATCCGCGTGGTCCGCGCATACAGCCGGTAGGGGCGCGCTCCCGCG
>JAFAJU010000307.1 GCA_019236035.1 Verrucomicrobiota bacterium
CCGAAGAAATTGCCGGCGAGCTTGAAGTCAGCCGTCAGGCGCAGGCGGAAACGCCACCGGTCACGTGGGATGACCTGATCCACAGGACCAAGTCTGGGATTTGTCAGGATCATCGGTATCCGCTGATCCCACTGGTTGCGAATGCGGAGATCGCCGCCAATCCTCAACTCCTGCACCCAGTCCCCAATCTGGATCTTGGCCGCAGAAGTGGTAACCGCTTCTTTGGCGGTTTCGGCGCCGATCTGATCAGCCTCTTTCTCGGTCAGGACGCCTTTTCGCACAAGAGCATCAAGCAACGCTTGATCACCTTTCGACTGCGCGTGCGCAGTCATGTCCGTCGACGCCAAGACGACAGCAAGCGCCAACAACGGCAGTGCACGTTTAATCATTATTTCTACTCCCTGGTTTTTAGGTTAAGACCAACTGGCAGGCGGTAAACGAGCATCCGCAGTACAACACAGCGAACACTAGGGCGAGATGACCAATATAATATTACGAACGTGTTGCGCTGCTGTGACAATTGTGAAACAAATCTTGGCTGGACTCAAGCGCCGGCAGGCGGCGCAAGCCGATAACCAAACCCTCGCACTGTCTCGATATAACGCCCATGCAAGCCCAATTTGTCGCGTAACCGGCGCATATGCGTGTCAACCGTGCGAGTATCGATGACGGAATCATACCCCCACACGTCGCTAAGAAGACGGTCCCGGGCCTGCACTCGACCTTGTCGCTCCATTAGGATGGACAACAGCTTAAATTCGGTCGCGGTACAGTCGATCGGACGATCCGCAGCCCTGACCTCGTGGCGAGAACGGTCAAGCACGAGATCTCCTACGCGCAGCTGTTCTTGTTCTTCGTCCTGCCATCCGCGCCTGAGAATCGCCCGGATCCGCAGGACAAACTCGCGCGGGCTGAAGGGCTTGACCACATAGTCATCTGCGCCGAGTTCAAATCCCAGCACCCTGTCGATCTCCTCAGTCCTGGCTGAGAGCATGATAATCGGTATTTTGCTCGTCCTGGCATCAGCTTTCACCATCCGGCAAAGATCCAGACCCGAGACCTCCGGCAACATCAAGTCAAGCACCACCAATATCGGAGGCTGGTTTTTGATCAGGTTTAACGCTGCTCGTCCGTCGTTGGCGATCTCAACGGAGAACCCCGCGCCTTTCAGATGATGCGCCAGCAAGTCGGCTACATCCACTTCGTCCTCCACAATTAGGATTTTCTCGGTCATCTCGGCTAATTGAGGCAGCAATGTTACAATCAGGTGAAATTTTGACGCAAGCAGGAATCCACTGAATTAACAGCCTGAATCAGTCCCGATTCTGTCCGGATTCGTAGTCGGTTCAGGCCAGAAGATCCGGGAGGTAGTGCCGCAGGGCTTCGTGCACCCCTAAGCCGCTATCTTGAGTGGCGACAAAGCCTCCTTGGTTTCGCACCGTCGCCTTAACGTCCTCGATAGCATTCGAGGGACAGGCCAAAAAGCGGGCAAACGTGAGATTCAGCATGGGTAAGTCGTTGAAATTGTCTCCTACCGCGAAAGTCTGCTCGCTTGAGATATCTGTCAGTCGTTGTAACTCGGCCAACGCCGTACCTTTATGGTAGGCTACATGGCAAAACCGCAGGTAAACCGCGTTCCGCTGGTAGGCGAACTCCGGAAAACCGAGACGCTGAGTTTCGATAAACTGGCAGATATCATCCATCTCCGAATTTGTCCTGGAAACGACACCGGAAAAGCGGTTCTCCTCGTAATAGAGTCGTGCGGCGGTCTTGGACCCGACAAACTCTTCGATCTCCAGAAGCAGCCCCTCGGCCTTTGAATAGAGGGTTTCGTGCTCCTGTTGGCACTGCGAGTTCCATTCACCGAAGTCTTCCCAGAACGACCCGTTCCAACGGAAAACCTCCCGCTCAGTGGTCAACGCAAAATCAGGTCGGATTGGGAACCCGGTGTATTCCAAACCTTCCTCGACGAGGTGAATGGTCCTGCCAGTGTTAACCGCGATCAAAACACCATTGCACCGAAGTTGGTTCAATGTTCGAACCAGCGTCTTTGGGTACGGAGGTGGAGCCCAATCACGAACCAAGGTCCCATCGAAATCCATGCTTAGCAGGCGAATTTGACTCATAGAACGTGGCTCAATTACCCTGGGCGCAGCCCGGAAACAGCATCAAAAATTCCGTTGATGATTGAATACGCAATCAGTCCGACCATCCCAGCCATAACAAGAATTACGACCGGCTGAACCAAAGAGGTTAGACGCTGGATCTTAATATTCAGCTCCTTGTCGTAACGGCGTCCGATTCTCTCCAGGGCTTGGGCCAGGTCACCCGTCTGCTCCCCAACCCCGATCATGTCGATAAACAATGGAGGAAACTCACCCACCCGTTGCAGCGCACGTGAAAGCGACCCGCCTTCACCGACCATGTCCACGACTTTTTCCATCAGGCCGCGAAGGTGCACGTTACCTGTCGCGGTGGTCATGAGTCGAAGACTGTTCAAAAGTGGAATTCCGTTAGCGATCAGATTCGCCATCGTTTGCGAAAATTGGGCATAGTATCGCCCGCGTAAAACAGATCCGAACAAGGGAAGCCGTAGCTGCGCGCTATGCCACCATCCTCGGCCAAGGGGCGTTCGGATCAGTTGAAGAAAGCCAATAACCACAGCAACGACACCCGCGATGATGGCCCACCAATAATGGGAGAAAAGATCACTCGTTTGCACAAGCATTCTCGTCAGGAGCGGCAAGTCTTTGCCCGTTTTTTGAAACAGGGTCGTGAGTTGCGGGACGAGGTAGGTCATGAATAGAAATATTAAGCCAATCCCTAGAACAAATATCATCGACGGATAAATCAGCGCGCTGACTACTTTTTTCCGCAGATCATCGATTGTGACTAAAAACGTCGCCTGACGCCGCAAAAGCTGAGGCAACGATCCGCTCAGCTCGCCGGCTGCGACCAGATTGCAAAAGAGATCCCCAAACGACGGAGAAACCAACCGTAGCGCGCTTGAAAGGCTGCTTCCTTCACGAACCTGTTGGCGGAGGGCGGAGGCCACGGACTTGATGGTTGAGAGTTCCTTCCGCTCTTCCATTACCCGGAGAGCCGGCTCCAGCTGCAAACCAGCGTCCAGCAGGTCGCTCATCTCCTCTGTGAACAGGATGATTTGACTTCCGGACAAGCGGATATTTCGCGCCGGAGCAGACTTATCGGTCTCGGAGGGCCGGGAACCGTTCGTTTCGATGCTCTCCTGCTGCACCAGAGAGATCGGCTGCAGGCGGTCGCGGTCCAGTTTACGGAAAGCCTCCGCGCGACTTTGGGCCTCGAGCTGCCCGGACACACGCCCTCCATCTCGACGAACGGCTTGGTAAGCAAAAAGCGGCATAAAACTCACTCGTCCAACATCTCGAGGTCTGCAGCTGTCACACGCACCACTTCTTCAACAGTCGTCATCCCAGCAATCACCTTACTCCAACCATAAAGGCGCAAGGGAAGCATTCCTTCGTCCATGGCCGTAGTGCGCAGCACGGGCGCCGGGCGACCCTGCGTGATCATATCCTGGAGTCGAGGGGATACCAAACAGATTTCAAAAATCGCTGCACGACCTTCATAGCCGGTATATCGGCAATGCACGCAGCCAATCGAGGCCATCGCTTTGGCAGCATGCTCCAGCGGAAAGCCTATCTGCTTGAGGTACAATCCCGGGTGTTCGGCCGGCCGTTTACAGTGTGAGCACAACACTCGCACGAGACGCTGCGCAATGAACGCGCGGACAGCGTTAGCAACCAGGAACC
Organism: Verrucomicrobiota bacterium; assembly: GCA_019236035.1. GTDB lineage: Bacteria > Verrucomicrobiota > Verrucomicrobiia > Chthoniobacterales > JAFAMB01 > JAFAMB01. The sequence goes on from JAFAJU010000307.1 coordinate 3,792, forward strand.
GCTCGATTCCCATGTCCACGAGCCGGGTAATTCCGCCAATAGCATCGTTCGTGTGCAGGGTGCTAAACACCAAGTGACCGGTCAAGGCTCCGCGGATAGCAATCTCAGCCGTTTCACGATCCCGCATCTCTCCAACCATGATCACGTTCGGGTCACCTCGCAGGATGCTCCGGAGCCCATTGGCAAAAGTGAGGTTGATCTCCGGTTTGACGCCGATTTGGATCACTCCCGGGAGCTTGTATTCGACCGGGTCCTCTACGGTCACAATGCGGCGTTCT
>JAFAJU010000437.1 GCA_019236035.1 Verrucomicrobiota bacterium
CGGCCTGCGACGCAAATACTACCACGGTTAAGGCGATGATTCTTTTCATATATGAGTTTGTTACCGATTCTCTACTATGACGAGAAGTAGGGTAAGTTGGTTGCAAAAAATCTTATTGTAAAGGCGAGTGCCAAACAAAAATTTGAACGACGAACGCTTGCCGCTGTCCCGCTCTGATAAAGGGACAAGGGCCAAAAGCTGTTAAAAAGAATTGAATAATTTCGCCCGCAGAAACGTCTCGATGCGATATTTCTAGTGTAGTGGCAACAATCTAAAATAACGTTTAAAAGCCAGCAGTTAGAGTAGGTAGCGGTCGCGCAATGGTGTATGACGAGGGGTAAATTGTTTGGTAAGCGTTAGTTATGAAATAGGGCGACAATTTGGCCCACGTATTGAGCGGATTGCAGGGCCAAGTGATTCGACGGACCATTTCGAATTGCATGGGATATTCTGCACGCCGTTACATCGCATGGATCGGTCCACAAACTGCTGGCAGGCTGCCCGCGTCGCCTGTGAACAGGGCGGGAAACTGGGTTCCCCTAGTGAAAATTCAGGGCAGACCCTGAGGTGGAATGCGGATCGCTTCGACCTGCGGGGTGAGCCGGCGGCCGCTAGAAGTCTATGCTAGCTAGGGCCTGTTGCAAAATGGATTGCTCGATAGATTGAGCAAGTACGCTCTTCAAAAATCCGCAGCGATCTGCTAGCCAAGAAACAGCGGCGAAGCCGAGACGGAGGATAGCCTAGGCTAAGATCTGTAACGGCTTCGCGGCGAAATCGGACACACTCGTAGGCTATCATCGGTCTCGGCTTCACTGCTGGCGAATTGCACAAACGACCTATTTCGCAACAGATTCTAGCTGGCTAACTAAAGATACGTTTCCAAAACGGATACCAACTTGGAATGTTTCCCTGAGGATCCACCGGATGGATCGTTCTCTTACGGAAGCCATTCTCACAATGCTTGATGATCGCTACGAACTTGGGCAATGACATGAGCTCGAACGGTTTGACCAGGTACTCTTCTTCGCGGGAGCGCGTTGTGCTCGAGCTGCCTTTACCGCGAGTGTAAGATTTCTTCCATCGCATTCGCCTCCCGATGAAATCAGCGGAGCCTTCGGCGCAGGCTCTGTCGGCTGCCTTAAAGATTATTCTGTTTCGAAGGTTCAAGATGGTCACTTCGGCCTTTTCCTTGCTGCCTAAGGCGGGGAGAAAGGAAAGTTTCGATTGTGCGGCCATGACAGTTGTGGTGTTTGCTTGGCGAATAACATCGACGTTAGTATCCGACTCGGAAATAAAACGCTGCGCTTCATCCTGCCAGCAAATCAGGAGATTGTCGTCCTGGACCTGTCGCTGACCCGGAGGCCTGGGATCAAAACGGCGAAGGGCATGAGTATAGAATAGCAGCTTCAAAATGGTCGTAATGTAGCGGCGTTCCGTTTGATATTTCTGAGGCATGGAAAGGCAGATAATCGCGCCATCGTCCAGCGCCGAGAAATCGAATGTATTCTCTGCGGTGCCGAAAACTTCGACGATATCCGGGTTGGTGAAGTAGTTGAGATAGTTGTAGATGGTTGAGATGACCCCGCCGAGCTGCTCTGGAGGCTGCCGCAAATATCCGTGCAGAAAGTGTTCGTAACATTCCCTGGCGTCGGGCATCCCCTGGCTTTTGAGAGACTCCAGATGTTGCAACAGGGCTTTGAGGACAGGCTGGTACTGCAACATCTCGAGCAAATGATGCATGGTTGGAACCAGATTTAGCAGACGAAAAAGCTGGATGCCGCGCCCGATATTTGCGTGTGCCTGCGTTTTGAAGAAGCCCTTGTCTTCGGCTCCGGAGGTTAGCGCTGAAGCGGTATCGACGATCACCGTCGCATACGTAGACCATGGAACGGTGGGATCGGACAAAAGATTGAAGCGGCAAGGCGGCGTCCACTGTTGGGTTGCGTGATCCGGTCTGGTCTGGAGAAGAAGCAGGTCGTTTTCGCGGCTATACTTCCTAGCCATGGGAACAAGAGTCTCATGATAGATGCCTTTCTCATCGCAGCAGAGTCCGCCCCAATCGGGTTCATGCTGAAAAACGGAATGCAGGAGCGCATTGATCGCAAACGTTTTCCCCGCCCCGGTATCTCCCGTAATCAGCCAACCTCGGCAAAAGTCGTTTCTATCCCAATTGAATCCACCGAGCGACGCCGTCGGTTGTTGCGATTTGGATTTTGGCGGCGCGAAATACCAGCCGAGCGGGATACTGACAAAAAGCGGAAGAAAGCTGATCCATCCGACGATGGGGTGAAAGAGCCATCCGGCGGCCAGGCAGGCGAACCAAATCAGCAATACTGGAAACGAGCCAATGTACTCCCACCTTTCCTGCCGGCGGCTGAATCTGATCCAGTCCTTAGCGGCGGTAAGCGCTTGAAGGAGAGATGTTTCCTCGGCGGCATACCGGCGTTGGTAAACTGTCTGTCCATCTCGAATGACGCGAATGGCAAACCTAGACGCTAGTCGGCCCACGCCGGATTGCTGGTCAATCCTCGAAAACAGCGTTTGAGCCTTAATTTCGAAGGAGCCTAATCGAGCCAGCGTAATTGGGGCTGCACCTGTTGCAAAGCCTGGTAAACGCTTCGCGACTCCGTCAGGGCCAGGCACTGACATGGAATCTGCGGGTTCGATGACCGGCTCAGCGAGGTCCCGAGGAGTTGTAACAAAAACGCTGGACGAAATCACAGGCGATATATAAAACATAATACATAAGTGTTGTCAATATAGGATGTTCTCCTCAAAGTTCCGCGTTTTGTGATGGAGTCCTATTGAGATGGCAAGTGCGCTCTCCGGCGTTCGGCGGTGGCTGTCGCTCGGAAGTTTGGCCATTTTCAGCGCCGAAGGCGTGGTGTCAAGACAGCCTAGCCCGCAGGGCTAGGAATTGGGCGATAGGGCCATCAGCGCTGAAACCCGCTGCAGGCTCCGGCAGCAGAATCCCGCCGTCGCTTCGCTATGGCGCGGCCTTCTTTGCGGGCGCACCGTAGCTCGAAGAGCGAAGGTGGCCTCCGGCTACGCCGCACAATTCCACCTACTTGCCCCAGCGGTTCATGACGGCGTTCGTCACAGCATCTCGGACCGCCTCGTGGCGCATCGCCCATTGAAACTGGTAAACCCGGTTTTCATACTGCTCGTCAAATTCGC